>CAZFRK010000318.1:0-3724 GCA_964521375.1 uncultured Rhodobacterales bacterium | reverse complement strand
GCACCTTCTTCACGTCGTTGGAAATCCGACGGGTGTTGAAGGTCAGCTCGGCCAGAGCCTTCTCGGCGCTCATGCCGCGAATGCTGGCAGCGACCAGGTTAAGCTTGCGGGGGCTGACGCGGATGGTCTCCGCGGACGCCTTGGCCTCGTTTTCCGCGAGGCTGCGCGGTGCCGACTGCTTGCCCATGGTCTACTTCCTCTTCGCCTTCTTGTCGGCGGCGTGGCCGTAATAGGTCCGGCTCGGCGAGAACTCGCCGAACTTGTGACCGATCATGTTCTCGGTGACGAGCACCGGAACAAACTTCTGGCCGTTATAGACGCCAAACGTAAGACCCACGAACTGCGGCAAAATCGTCGAGCGCCGCGACCAGGTCTTAATGACTTCGTTACGACCGGAGGCGCGGGACGCCTCGGCCTTCTTCAAGAGATAACCGTCGACGAACGGTCCCTTCCAAACAGAGCGAGCCACGACCGTTCTCCGTTACTTCTTTTTCGCCTTGTGACGCGACCGCATAATGTACTTATCGGTCGCCTTGTTCTTGCGGGTCTTCTTACCCTTGGTCGGAACACCCCAGGGCGTGACCGGGTTACGGCCACCGGAGGTCCGGCCTTCACCACCACCGTGCGGGTGGTCGATCGGGTTCATGACGACGCCACGAACGTGCGGGCGACGGCCAAGCCAGCGGGAACGACCAGCCTTACCCAGGCTGATGTTCTGGTTGTCCGGGTTGGACACGGCGCCGACGGTGGCGATGCATTCGCCGCGGACGACACGCAGTTCGCCCGAGGAGAGACGCAGCTGCGCGTAGCCCGCGTCCTTACCGACCAGCTGGGCGTAGCAGCCCGCGGAGCGCGCGATCTGACCGCCCTTGCCCGCCTTCAGCTCGACGTTGTGCACGATCGTACCGACCGGCATGTTCTTGAGCGGCATGGCGTTGCCGGGCTTGATGTCGACGCGTTCGTCGGCGATCACCTGGTCGCCCACCTTGAGGCGCTGCGGAGCCAGGATGTAGGCCTGCTCGCCGTCCTGATAGGTGATCAGGGCGATGAAGGCGGTGCGGTTCGGGTCGTACTCCAGGCGCTCGACGGTGGCGGGAACGCCAAACTTGCCGGTGCGCTTGAAGTCGATCTTGCGGTAGCGCCGCTTGGCGCCGCCGCCGCGCCACCAAACGGTGGTGCGACCGGTGTTGTTGCGGCCGCCGGACTTGGTCAGACCTTCGGTGAGACCCTTGACCGGCTTGCCCTTCCACAGGTCGGAGCGGTCCACCAGGACCAGCGTCCGCATACCCGGCGTGACCGGGTTGTACTTCTTCAGAGCCATGTCGTCAGACCCCCGTCGTCACGTCGATGGCCTGGCCCTCTTCGAGGGTCACGACGGCCTTCTTGCAGTCGGAGCGCTTGCCGATCAGACCACGGAACCGCTTGACCTTGCCCTTCTGGACCAGGGTGTTCACGTTGGTGACCTTGACGCCGAAGATGCCTTCGACGGCGGCCTTGATTTCCGGCTTGGACGCATCCAGCGGCACCTTGAAGGTGACCTGACCCCATTCGGAGCCCATGGTCGCCTTTTCGGTGATGACCGGCGAGGAGATGATGTCGTACATCCGCTCCTTCGAGACGACGGTCTTGCGATGATACTTGTTCATCATTTCAGGCGCTCCCCGAGCTTCTCCACGGCGGCCTTGGTCAGCACCAGGGTGTCGCGACGCAGGATGTCGTAGACGTTGGCGCCCTGGGTCGGCAGAACGTCGATGCCGATGATGTTCGAGGCGGCGCGCTTGAAGGTCTCGTTGACCTCGGCGCCGTCGATGACCAGAGCGGAGGCCCAACCAAGCGCCTTGACCTGAGCGGCCAGATCCTTGGTCTTACCGGTGCCTTCGGCGGTGTCCAGAACGACCAGCTTGCCTTCCTTGGCCTTGGTCGACAGGGCCGTCTTCAGGCCGAGCTTGCGCACCTTCTTGGTCAGTTCATGAGCGTGGGAGCGCACGACCGGGCCGAAGATGGTGGCGCCGCCGCGGAACTGGGCGGAGCGGGTGGAGCCCTGACGGGCGCGACCGGTGCCCTTCTGACGGAAGGGCTTCTTGGTGGTCCCGGAGATCTCCGAGATCGTCTTGGTCTTGTGCGTGCCGGCCTGGCGCTTGGCAAGCTGCCAGCGCACCACGCGCTGCAGGATGTCAGCGCGCGGCTCGAGCCCGAAGATGGACTCGTCGAGTTCGATGGAGCCGGCCGCCTTGTTATCGAGCGTGATGACGTCGATCTTCATGGCGGATTATTCCTTGCTCTCGGCTTCGGCGCCTTCGCCAGCGCCCGCCTGGGTGGCCGGGGCTTCGGCTTCCGGGGCGTCGCCCGCGGGTGCCTTATCCTCAACGGCAGCGCCGGTCTTCTTCAGACCAGCCGGGAACGGCACGCCTTCCGGCAGTGCGCGCTTGACGGCGTCGCGGACCAGCACGTACCCGCCCTTGGACCCCGGCACGGAACCCCGCACCAGGACCAGACCGCGGTCGGCGTCGATCTCGACGACTTCCAGGTTCTGCGTCGTCACCCGCTCACTGCCCAGGTGGCCGGCCATCTTCTTGCCCTTGAACACCTTGCCCGGGTCCTGACACTGACCCGTGGAACCGTGCGAGCGGTGAGAGATGGAGACGCCGTGGGTCGCTTCCAGGCCGCGGAAGTTGTGGCGCTTCATGGCGCCCGCGAAGCCCTTGCCGATCGAGGTGCCGACGACGTCGACGAACTGACCTTCAACGAAGTGTTCGGCCGACAGCTCGGCGCCCACGTCGATCAGGTTGTCCGCCGTCACGCGGAACTCGGCCAGCTTCTTCTTCGGTTCCACTTTCGCCTTGGCGAAGTGGCCCCGCATGGCCTTGGAAACGTTCTTAACCTTGGCGTCGTCGTAGCCAATCTGGACGGCCGTGTAGCCGTCCGTCTCTTCGGTGCGCTGCGCCACCACCTGGCAGCCAGCGACCTGGAGGACGGTGACCGGAATGTGTTCACCTTCCGGGGTGAACACACGGGTCATGCCGACCTTCTGAGCAATGAGACCGGAGCGCATTATTCGATCCTTTGGATTTTTGTCACGCTCACTTAAAGCTTGATCTGGACGTCGACACCGGCGGCCAGGTCGAGCTTCATGAGCGCGTCGACGGTCTGAGGAGTCGGGTCGACGATATCGAGGACCCGCTTGTGCGTACGAATTTCGAACTGCTCACGCGACTTCTTGTCGATGTGCGGCGAACGGTTCACGGTGAACTTCTCGATCCGCGTCGGCAGCGGGATGGGCCCGCGCACCTGAGCGCCCGTGCGCTTGGCCGTGTTGACGATCTCAAGCGTGGACTGATCCAGGACGCGATGGTCGAACGCCTTGAGGCGGATGCGGATGTTCTGGCTTTCCATGTTACCCAACCCGTTACGAGAGTGTGACACCCGGGCCCCGGGAAGCGAGGGTTATACCCTCACCGGTCCCGGGCGCCCACCCTTTTTTTGATGCTTTACTTCGTGATCTTCGCGACGACGCCGGCACCGACGGTGCGGCCGCCCTCACGGATAGCGAAGCGCAGGCCTTCGTCCATGGCGATCGGAGCGATCAGGTTCACTTCCATGGAGATGTTGTCGCCCGGCATCACCATCTCGGTGCCTTCCGGCAGCTTGATGGTGCCGGTGACGTCGGTCGTGCGGAAGTAGAACTGCGGACGATAGTTGGAGAAGAACGGCGTGTGACGGCCAC
>CAZFRK010000317.1:0-3731 GCA_964521375.1 uncultured Rhodobacterales bacterium | reverse complement strand
GGCGGGCGCCCTGCTCCTCGCCCTTGGCGGCGTGGATGGCGTCGTGCAGGTGGTCCGACCAGGCACGCGCGGCGGCGGCGATGCGGGCCTGGATCTCGTGATCGTCCATCGCCGGAATGGACCCCGGATCCGTGCGGATGATGAAATGCAGGCGGGCCAGGGGGCTGTCGACCACCTGGGTATAGTAGGCCTGCTGGGTGCCGTTCAGGCTGTCTTCCAGAATGGCCTGGATTTGCAGGCGCAAGGCCGTGTCGTAGCGGTCGCGCGGCACGAAGACGAGGCAGGAGACGAAGCGTTCGAACTCGTCCTGGCGCAGGAACAGGGCGGTGTGCTGGCGCTCCTGCAGATGCAGGATGCCGATGGCCATTTCCAGAAGCTTCTCGTCGGAGGCCTGGAACAGCTCGTCGCGCGGCAGGTTTTCCAGGATATTGAGCAGCCGCTTGCCGTCATGGCTGAAGGGCCGGTATCCCGCCCGCTTCATGACGCGGTCGATCTTGCGCCGCAGGATGGGCACGAAGCTGGGGCTGTTGGTATAGACGTTCGAGGTGAACAGGCCGCTGAGCAGTTCGATGCCGCGAACCTTGCCCTGGTCGTCGAAATGCTTGATGCCGATGACGTCCATATGCACCGGGCGGTGGACGCGCGAGCGACAACTAGCCTTGGTGATGAGCAGGAAGGTCGGCTGATTGAGGAAGGCCAGGACCTCTTCGGGCAGGCCCGACAGGTGGCGCAGTTCATCGAAGACCAGGACGTCGGGATCGCGCAGGACGCCCAGTCCGTCCTCGACGCTGACCACCGGCTCGCCCTTGTCCCCGCGGGCGAAGGCGTGGTCGCGGTGACCCAGGAAGGTGAAGTGGTTGTCCAACAGCCAGGCCAGGAAGTCACGGGCTTCCTCGGCGTCCTCGCCGCCGAGGCCCTTGGGCGTCGCGGTGATTTCCTCCAGCACCGCGTGGACGCGATCCTGGATGGCCTTCCAGTCGTCGACGGCGGCCCGCACGTCGGTCAGGACGTCTTCCAGTTCCTTCTGGATACGCTTCAGAACCTCGGGATCGGTCTGTTCGGTCATCTGGATGTGCATGACCGATTCCGTCAGGTCGCCCGGCCCGGGGGCCGCGTCGTCCGGCAGCAGTTCGGTCAGCGTGCCGTCCTTGGCCCGGCGCAGGTGCAGGATGGGATGGATCAGCATGACCACCTGAAGGTCCAGGTTGGCCAAGGCGGCGGTCACGCTGTCGACCAGGAACGGCATGTCGTCGTTGACGATCTCGATGACCGTATGGTCGCCTTGCCATCCGTGGGCGTCGATGCGCGGGTTGAAGACACGCAGGCTGGGACGGCCCGGCACGCGGCGGCGCAGGAACCCGAGCAGCGCCATGGCCGCGCCATAGAGCTGGTCCGCCGGAAGGCTGGCGATATCGGCGGGGGGAACATTGCCATAGAATTGGCGCAGGAAGGTTTCCGCCTCGTCGGCGCGCTCCCCCGACAAACGATCGCGGACAAGCGTGGTGGCCTTTTCAATCAGCTCCCGCTTGGTATGATCCGCCCTGCTGGTCATCCGGTTCCTCCGTGACTGCGCCCGACGATGGTTCGCTTATACCATGGAACTGCGTATTTTGTCGTTCGACTTCAAGACCTTATGGTGCAATGCACCATGTCCCTGACGGCGACGCTCGCGGCGATTGCAGGGGTGCTGGTGGTCCTCGGACTGGCGGTATGGGGCGACCGCCGCCCCTACGAGCCGGGACGCCCCTGGCGGCCCTGGAAGCTGCTCATGGCCTTGTCGCTGACGGCCCTGCTGGCCCTGGCCGGTCATCTGGTCTCCTTGGTGACGGGGACGCCGTTTCGTGGCCGAAGCGGCTTTTGAGGCGTCCAAGACCCGCGATTCGGGGCCATTCGACCGGGAAAAGCCTTGACCGGGGCGGTTCCCGAGAGTCCAATCGGGCGAACGAGCACGATTAAGGGGCTTCCCGTGCGCAATTTCGCCCAGAGGGCCACTCTCGTCCTGGGACTGAGCATCGCGGCGACCGTCGGTGCCCTGCCGGCGTGGGCGGATTTCGACGCCGGTGTCGCCGCCTACGGCAAGGGGGACTTCGCCACCGCCGCCAAGGAATGGCGGGCCTCGGCGGAGGCGAGTGACCTGGCGGCCATGCGCAACCTCGGCCACCTCTACCGTTGGGGGAAGGGGGTGCCCCAGGATTTGGCGCAGGCCCGCGCCTGGTATCAGCGCGCCTCCACCATGGGGCTGGATCGCGCCATGCTCAATCTGGCGGTCATGCTGCTGAACGGCGAGGGCGGCCCCGCCGACGCGCCCGCCGCCGCTCATTGGCTGGGACAGGCCGCCGCCACCGGAAATCCCGATGCCATGGTGCGCCTGGCCGACCTGCTGGAGGGAGGCGTCGGCGTCTCCCGCGATCCGGTGGAAGCCCGCCGCCTGCTGACCCGCGCCGCCGCCCTGGGCAACACGGAAGCCGCCGCCCGCCTGAGCGGCGCGCCGACCGCCGCGCCCGCGACAAAGGCCGAGGACGGGCCGGAGACCGGCACCGGGGCCATACCGACCAAGACGCCCGCTCCGGCGCCTGACGCCGAGCCGGAACCGAAGGCGACCTTGGAACCCATGCCGAAGGCGACCCCTGACCCGGCGCCGGAGGCCTCCGACAAGACGGAGACGCGCGCCGCCTCCGCCGATCCCGCGAAAGCCGAGCCCACCGAGTCCCGCTCCGTGCCCGCCGCGACGGGCGACGGGCCGAAGCTGCCGCCGGTGCGCGGCGCCGAGACGGTGGATGGCACCATGCTGCACCTTGGCGCCTATCCGTCCAAGGCCCGAGCCGAAACGGCGTGGCGCGAGGTCATCGCCGCCGTTCCGACCCTGGCCGAGGCCGAGCCGTTCCTACTGTCGGGCTATGTTCCGGGCACGGGGGACATCGTGCGCCTCTATGCGCGCCCGACCACGGAGGCGGCGCTGAAACGCCTGTGCGCCGACCTCCAAAAGGCCGGGCGCGCCTGCGAACCGCACCGCTTCTTCAAGTAGATCCCGACCGAAACAAGGTCTCCGACCGGTCACCGGGTCAGCCGGCGCGCTTGACCATGGGGCCGACCGGTCCACCGCCCAGCACGTGGAAGTGCAGGTGCGGAACCTCCTGCCCGCCGTCGGAGCCGGTGTTGGTGATGACCCGATAGCCGGTCTTGTCGACGCCGGTCAGGCGGGCGACCTCGGCGATGGCGCGCATAAGGGCGCCCATTTCGCCGTGCTTGCCGTTGGCGGCGATGTCGCCCAGGTCCACGTAGGCGCCCTTGGGGATCACCAGGACATGCACGGGCCGCTGCGGCTGAATGTCGTTGAAGGCCAGGACGTGCTCATCCTCGTAGACCTTGGCGCAGGGGATTTCCCCGCGCAGGATCTTGGCGAAAACGTTGTTGCTATCGTAGGCCATCGCGCGGCGCGCTCCTTCTGTCGGCTGTGCCCTTGGGGCTGTCGGCTGTCCCTTCGGGGACCGGCTATTTCTTCCGGGCCTTCTTTTCGTCGATGCCCGACGTGCCGAACCGGTTCTGCAATTCGGCCCAGATGTCGTCCGGCGTCAGTCCCAGATCGGCCCACAGGACGATCAGGTGATAGAGCAGGTCGGCGGATTCGGAGATGACCTCCTGACGGCCCTCGGACACCGCCGCGATGGCCGTTTCCACGCCTTCCTCGCCGATCTTCTGGGCGATCTTCTTGCGCCCCTTGGCGAACAGCT
>CAZFRK010000316.1:0-3735 GCA_964521375.1 uncultured Rhodobacterales bacterium | reverse complement strand
GGGCGACGAAGGGGTCCTGGCGGTGATCGGCGATTCCACCAACATCCTCAACCCCGGCCATTCGGGGTCCGAGGGCGCGGTGCGCGAAAGCCTTGTCAAGGTCGTCGGCGAATTCGGCGGCAAGGTCGCCGTCAGCTGCTTCGCCTCCAACGTCGCGCGGCTGGACAGCGTGGTCCACGCGGCGCGCGCCAACGGACGCGAGGTCTGCCTGGTCGGGCGCTCGCTGTGGCGGATGGTCGATTGCGCGCGGGAAAACGGCTACCTCCAGGATGTCGGCCCGTTGCTGGAGGCCGAGCAGGCCGCCGACCTGCCGGACCGCCGCGTCCTTTACATCTGCACCGGCAGCCAGGGCGAGGCGCGCGCCGCCTTGGCCCGCATCGCCTGGGACAACCATCCCTACGTCAAGCTTGGGGCCGGGGACGTGTGCCTCTTTTCCTCCCGGGTCATTCCGGGGAACGAAAAGGGCATCTTCCGGATGCAGAACCAGTTGGTGAAGAATGGCGTCGCCATCTACACCGACCGCGAACGCTTCATCCATGTATCCGGCCACCCGGCGAGGGAGGAAGTGGAAGAGGTGTACAAGCTTCTGCGCCCGCGCATGGTCGTTCCCGTTCACGGCGAGGCGCGGCACCTTCAGGAGCATGCGGACTTCGCCCTGAACCAGGGTGCGGAACAGTCTGTCGTCCTGGAGGACGGCGACATCGTCGAGATCGCGCCGCAGGGATTGCGGGTGGTCGGAGAGGCGCCCATTGGGCGGTTGACCATCGAAGGCGAGCGCATCGTGCCGCTGGACAGCACCATCCTGCGCGACCGTAAGAAGATGGTCGCCAACGGCGCCGCCGTCGTCACCGTGGTGGTCAACGGCACCGGGAAGGTGGTCGGCGAGCCGCTGGTGACCATCCATGGCCTGTTCAATCCCGAGGACTCCTCGGGCAACGAGATCTCCCTGCCCGATGCCGTGCGGGAGGCCGTCAACGGCCTCGACCGTCGCGATCGGAACGACGACGAAAAAATACGGGAAGCCGCGCGGCGTGTCGTTCGCCGCCTGTTCAACCAGGATCAACGGCGGAAGCCCGTGACCGACGTCCACTTGGTCCGGCTGTGACCGCCGGACGGACGTCTTAACGCAGAAAAGGGAAGCATTCGATGATCGGACGCCTGAATCATGTCGCCATCGCCGTTCCGGACCTGGACGCCGGGACCGCGACCTACCGTGACGTCCTGGGGGCCAAGGTTTCGGACCCCGTTCCGCAGCCCGCGCATGGCGTGACCGTCGTGTTCGTCGAGCTGCCCAACACCAAGATCGAACTCCTGCATCCGATGGGAGAGACGTCGCCGATCCAGGGTTTCCTGGACAAGAATCCGTCGGGCGGCATCCATCACGTCTGCTACGAGGTCGAGGATATCTACGCCGCCCGTGACAAGCTGAAGGCTGCGGGCATGCGCGTTCTGGGCGACGGCGAGCCGAAGAACGGCGCGCACGACAAGCCGGTGCTGTTCCTGCACCCCAAGGACTTCAACGGGACCCTGGTGGAGCTGGAACAGGCCTGAGGCGGTCGTCCAGTCCGGGCATGTCGGGGGCGCCTTCCGGAAACGGAGGCGCCCTTTTTTGCGTGCGGACGCGGAAGCGTATAGGGTAGGGGCATGAGCTGGTATTGCGACATCGCGCCGGGCCATCCGGTGCACGGCGACTATCACGATCTGGAATACGGCTTTCCGGTTTCCGACGACCGGGTGCTGTTCGAGCGCCAATGCCTGGAGGTCATGCAGGCCGGATTGTCATGGGAACTGATTCTCAAGCGACGAACCGGCATGACCGAGGCCTTCGACCGTTTCGAGCCGTCCGTCGTGGCCGCCTATGGGGAAGCGGACGTGGCGCGTCTTCTGGACGACGCCCGCATCATCCGCAATCGCCGGAAGGTGGCGGCCATTATCGAAAACGCGCGTCGGGTCATGGGGTTGCGGGAGTCTCACGGCTCCTTCGCCGCCTGGATCGCCGAAGGCCACCCGCTGACCAAGACCGACTGGGTCAAACGCTTTCGCAAGGCCTTCGTGTTTCAGGGCGGCGAAGTGGTCGGCGAATTCCTGATGTCCATCGGCTATCTGCCCGGCGCCCACCGGGCCTCTTGCCCGGTCCAGGCACGTCTGGGCCTCTTGGATATTCCCTATCGGCGGGCGGAACGGGAAGGGTTCGTCTACCAAGACCCCCTCTCGTAGCTGCCTTGTAGCGTGACGAAATGAAAACGGGCGGGTCTGTTCGACCCGCCCGTCCGTCGGCTTGTTCGCCGTCTTCCTTCTTTTCGGCCCGTTGTGGGCAAAGGCCATTTTTGGCCTGATTTAAACCGCGTCCGGTGTCTCTCCCGTTCCGCGGGCCGCTGTTCGCGGCGCCTCCCTAGCCTTGGGCTTTGTCCGTCGGCTGTGTCGCCGATCAGGCCCCTTCTTTGTGTGAAGACACGATATGCGTTTAAGGTAGCTGTGCCAAGCAAAAACTTCATGGCTGCCAAAACTGTTGCCCCTTCATGACCGAACCGTGACGGTTTTGCGGGTGGCCACCTTCGGGAGCGAAGCGTGCTACCCTGGCTCCAGGACCCATGGCGGTCGGCCAATCGAACGGGCGGGCGGAACATGACTAGGGTGAACCTTCGAGTCTCATTCGCGATACGGGCTGGGATCGTGAGTCTGGTCCTCGCGGCGGCGGTTCCGGCCACCGCCCAGACGTCCGGCGAGGCTTCGGCGTCCGTTCCGGTCATCGTCGACGGCGCTACCTGCCTGATGCTGGTCGAGGCGCCGACAGGCACCCCTGTCCCCGGCGTCGCCTATACGCCGGGCGTCGACGTGCACGGGCGCTCCGTCGTTCCCGCGGAGGGGCCGGGGGCGCGGCCTCTGGATTGGCTGCCGGAAACGGTGACGATCGACCTCTCGGTTCCCTTGGCCGATCGGTTGGGCGGCGCAGCGGGGACGGCGCGGTACGAGGCCGACGCGCGACTGGGGCGACTGGCGGTCGGGCGCGACGGCGGCGTGACCTTGGATGGTCGCCCCTTGGTAGGCGCCGATGTCGCCGAACTGCGGGAGGCCTGCCGCCGATTGGAGGTCATCCGCCGGGCCGCCCAGACCCGCAAGCCCGCGCGGTGAGGGCGCGGTCGCGCCTCAGGCGTCGGCGCGGCTGTCGCTCAACGGCTGGGTGGGAAGTTCGAAATCACTGACGTCGGGCATGGGGCGACCGAAAAAGTAGCCCTGTCCGTAATCGACGCCCAGGTCCCGCAGCAGCCACATGGTCTTGGCGTCCTCCACCATTTCGCCGATGGTCTGGATGCCCATGTCTTGGCACAGCTGGCTGATGGCTTTCAGGAAAGGGCGTCCGTAGCGCGTCTTGAAGGCGTCGCGGATATAGGCGCCGTCGATCTTCACGTAATCCACTTCCAGGGCGCGCAGATACTGGAAGGCCGCCGCGCCGGCCCCGAAGTCGTCGATGGAGACCTTGCACCCCAGGCCGCGCAGTTTCTGAAGAACGCGGTTTGCGGCGTTCAGGTCCTTCAACTCGGCGGATTCCGTGACCTCGAACATGAGGCGCGGCAGGTGATGGCGCTGCTCCAGGAGGATCATCAGCAGTTGCTGCACGAACCCCTCGCTAGCCAGGGACCGGCCCGACAGATTGACGGCGATCTCGGCCTTGTCGCGCAGGTTGGTGTTGGCGTCCAGGGCGGCGATCGCCTTGCGCAGCACCGTCAGGTCGAA
>CAZFRK010000315.1:0-3783 GCA_964521375.1 uncultured Rhodobacterales bacterium | reverse complement strand
CAATGCGTGATCGAGGACGCGGTGGCCGACTTCCGGCCCGGCTGGCGGCCCGTCCTGGCCACCGGCACGACCCTTGTCCGCGGCGAAACGGCCCGCCTGCCCCTGCGCGACGCCGACGGCGCGCGCGGTCGCGACCTGCCCCTGTGGGTGACCTTCGCCGCCGACGGCATGACCGTCGCCCTGTGCCGCCACGCGCCGGAGGGCCGTGGGTTCGGCGCCTCCAACGACTGCGCCACGGTCGTCGGCACGGAGGCGGACTATCAGGATGGCCTGCGCCGGACCATCGACATGCCCGAGATCCTGCGCGGCACCCTGCGCTGCGCCTTCGCCCCGGCGCCCGGCATGCCCGACACCATCATCCTGCGCCGCCGCGACTGAGGCGGTCAGTACAGGCCACCCGCCGTGGGCGCCGCCATGGGGGTGGAGCCGGTAGGCAGGGGACGGCGGAAACCGTCGTCGTCGGTCACGGCGTCGGTGTCCTGGTCGAAGGTGGAGGAACCGTCGAGGATCTGAACGCCGACGGTGGCCATCGGCGCCTTGCCGGACTTGAAGGCCTCCAGGATCACGTTGCTGTCCCCGGGCTGCGCCAGACGCCCCGTGTCGTGGTCGATGCGTACGAACTGAATGCCCGGCGGCACCGGGAAGGGCCGCACGGCCTTGCCCTTCAGGGCCTCCTCCATGAACGCCTTGAAGATCGGCAGGGCGGTGCCGGAGCCGGTCTCCCGGTCGCCCAGGGACTTGGGCTCGTCGAAGCCGACGAAGGTGCCGACCACCAGATCGGGCGTGAAGCCCATGAACCAGGTGTCGATGCTGTCGTTGGTGGTGCCGGTCTTGCCCGCCATGGGGACGCCCAGCTCCCGCAGGCGGACGCCGGTGCCGCGCTCGATCACGCCTTCCATGATGTGGACGACCTGATAGACGCTCAGCGGATCGGCGATCTGTTCCCGCTGGTCGGGGATCGCGGGGATGGCCCGGCTTCCCGTCCAGAAGATGTCGGAACACTCCAGGCAGGCACGGGCGTCGTGCTTGTAGATGGTCTTGCCCATACGGTCCTGGATGCGGTCGATCAGGGTCGGCGTGATGCGCTTGCCGCCGTTGGCCAGCATGGCGTAGGCGGTGGTCAGGCGCAGCAGCGTCGTCTCCCCGGCGCCCAGCGAGGCGGCCAGGAGCTGCGGGAAGTTGTCGTCGATGCCGAAGGTCTCGGCCTGACGGGCGATGACGTCCATGCCCACGGCCTGGGCCAGACGCACGGTCATCAGGTTGCGCGACTTCTCGATACCGGTCCGCAGGGTCGAAGGACCGTAGTATTCGCCGCTGTAGTTCTTCGGCTTCCACTTGGGCAGGCCCGGTCCCTGGTCATAGACGAAGGGGGCGTCCAGGATCAGGGTCGCCGGGGTGTAGCCCTGTTCCAGGGCCGACAGATAGACGAAGGGCTTGAAGGCCGAGCCGGGCTGGCGATAGGCCTGGGTGGCGCGGTTGAACTCCGACCGGTCGATGGACCATCCCCCGGCCATGGCCAGGACGCGCCCCGTGTGCGGGTCCAGCGCCACCAACCCTCCATTGGAGTCAGGGATCTGGCGCAGCGCGTAGACGCCGGACTTCGCCGCCCCGTCCTCGTCCGCCACCGGCTCGACCATCACCACGTCGCCAGCCTGCAAGACGTCCGAGGCGGCCTTGGGCCGCGCCCCGACACGCTGCCCCTCGCGCCAGGCGCGCGCCCAGGACAGCTCGTCGTAGGGGATGGTTCCCTTGACCCCGCCGGCCAGACCGAGCGAGGCGTCCTTTCCGGTCTCCAGGACGACGGCCAGATGCCAGTCCTCGGGCATGCCCGGCGGCGGCGTCACCTGGGCCAGCCGATCACCCCAACCGGCCCCCGGCGCGACCTGGGTCACCGGGCCGCGCCAGCCGTGGCGCCGGTCGTAGTGTTCAAGGCCGAAGCGCAGGGCCTTCTGGGCCAGCGCCTGATAGTCGGGCTCCAGCGTCGTGCGGACGGCCAGGCCGCCCTTGTAGAGCTGGTCCTCGCCGAAGGTGGCGACGATCTCGCGACGGACTTCCTCGGCGAAATAGTGCCCGCCGTGGACGTATTCTGTCTCGTCGCGCGACTGCGTCACGAGATCGGACGCCCAGGCCCGCTCCGCCTGGTCCCGGGTGATGTGGCCGTCTTCCAGCATGCGCGAGACGACCCAGTCGCGGCGGTCGACGGCGGCCTCGTGCTTGCGGATCGGATGGTAGTTGTTGGGCGCCTTGGGCAGGGCGGCCAGATAGGCGGCGTCGGCCACCGTCAACTGGTCGAGGGACTTGTTGAAGTAGTTCATGGCGGCGGCGGCGACGCCGTAGGAACCGTATCCCAGGTAGATCTCGTTCAGGTACAGCTCCAGGATATGATCCTTGGAGAAGGTGTTCTCGATGCGCAGGGCCAGGATCGCCTCCTTGGCCTTGCGTTCCAGGGACACCTCGTTGGTCAGGAGGAAGTTCTTCGCCACCTGCTGGGTGATGGTCGAGGCGCCGATGGGACGGCGATCGGACCCCAGGTTCTTCAGGTTGACCAGAACGGCGCGCGCCAGCCCCGTGAAGTCGAGCCCCGGATGGGTGTAGAAGTTCTTGTCCTCGGCCGACAGGAAGGCGTCGATCACCCGTCGGGGAATCGCCTCGATGGGCACGAAGACGCGCTTCTGGACCGCGTATTCGGTGATCAGGCGGCCGTCGCCCGCGTACAGCCGCGTCATCACCGGCGGCTGATAGTCCGCCAGCTGCCGATAGTCGGGCAGGCCGCGCCCGAAGTGCCAGAAGGCATAGCCCGTCGCGCCGATCGCGCCGACGGCCAGCAGGAACAGCAGGCTCAAGGTGATGACGAAAAACCGGAGCATCGCTCTTTCAATCGCTACGGCGGCCGCGGCGGCCGCCTTCTGGGTCGGTGGTGGACCGGCGACATCCTGTCGGAAGGACGCCGCCCGGCCCACGTCGGCTTAGCGGCGGACCATGGCGACACCGTGGCGACGTGAGCCTGGGCGCGGGTCCGGAACGCGGGATGATAACAGGATTATGGCCGGCTCGCCTTCTGCACCTGCGCGAAATAGGCGTCGACCGAGCGGGTCAGGGCGTCGGCCAGCTTGGCCCGATAGGTGGAGGTCCGGAGCAGGCGCTCTTCCTCGGGATTGGAGACGTACCCCATCTCGATCAGGATAGAGGGCACGTCCGGCGCCTTGAGGACGGCGAATCCCGCGTAGCGATGGGTTCGCCGCAGCAAGGTCACCTCGCGCCGCAGTTCCTCGATCATGGTCTCGGCCATGCGCGACGAGAGGTTCATGCTCTCCCGCTGGGCCAGGTCGATGAGGATGTTGGTCACTTCCGGCGTTTCCGCCGTCAGGTCGATACCGGCGATGATGTCGGCCTTGTTCTCGTCCTCGGCCAGATTGGCCGCCTCCTTGTCCGAGGCCTTCTCCGACAGGGTATAGACGGACAGCCCCTTGACCGAGCGGTTCTCGATGGCGTCGGCGTGCAGGGAAATGAACAGGTCGGCGTTGTGGCCGCGGGCAATGCGGATGCGGTCGCGCAGCTTCAGGAAGACGTCGCGGTCACGGGTCAGATGGACCGTGTAGCGCCCGGTCCGCTCCAGGATATCCTTGAACTGCCGTCCCGCCGCCAGGGTGATGTTCTTTTCGTAGACCCCCGACGCGCCGATGGCTCCCGGATCGACGCCGCCGTGCCCCGGGTCCAGGACGATCACCGGCTTGCGGTTGGGGGGGCGGGTGTCCTCGCTCGGGTCGGGCGGGGCGACGAAGG
>CAZFRK010000314.1:0-3839 GCA_964521375.1 uncultured Rhodobacterales bacterium | reverse complement strand
TGTCGGTGGAGATCATGACCATCATGTCGACGCCGTGGCGGCGGCAGGCCTCGCCGACGTTGCGCGTCCCAAGCGTGTTGGTGGCCATGCCTTCCAACGGATTGTCCTCGACCAGCGGGACATGCTTCAGGGCGGCGGCGTGTAGGACCAGTCGCGGGCGGGCCTCGGCGAAGATGGCGTCCAGGCGGCCGACCTCCCGCACGTCGCCGATGCAGGCCCGCCGGTCCAGGCCGGGAAAGCGTTCGGCGATTTCCATGTCGATGGAATAGAGGGCGTATTCCGAGCTGTCGACCAGGGTCAGGGCCGCCGGATCGAAGGCCGCCACCTGACGGCACAGCTCGCTACCGATGCTGCCGCCCGCCCCCGTCACCAACACCCGCCGCCCGCGGATCAGCGCCGCCATGGCGTCGCGGTCCAGGGCCGCCTGGGGGCGCCCCAGAAGATCCTCGATGGCGATGGGCTGAACGCGCACGGCGTCCTCGACGCCTTCGCGCAGGGTGGTCATGCGCGGCAGGCGGGCCAGGGTCAGGCCCAGGCCCTGGCCTTCCTCCAGAAGGCGCGTGACGACGGCGCGATCCATGTCGTCGCGGGTCAGGATCAGGCGGCGCGGCTTGGCCCCGCCCTGGCGGCGCAGCCCGGCGATCACCTCCGTCAACTGGTCGACGGTTCCCAGCACCGGGGCGTGGCGGATGCGCATGCCGACCCGCTGCGGCTTTTCCGACAGCAGACCGATGACCGCGTATTCGCCCTGGCCGTCGCGCTCCATGGTGCGGATGAAGGTCTCGGCCGCGTCTCCGGCGCCGATCAGCAGGACCGGAATGCGGTCCCGCCCGCTGTCCAGGACGTTCTGAAGCCCGCGGTCCCGCCACAGGCGGTAGGCGAAGCGCGGCGCCCCGAGCAGGAACGCCAGGACGAACCAGTTGATCACCGGCAGGGAGCGCGGCAGGGCCTCCAGGCGGGTGACGAAGAACAGCAGCGGCAGGAACACCAGGATAGCCAGGGTCACGGCGCGGGCGATATTGGCCATGTCCCGCGTCGAGGCGTAGCGCCAGACGCCCTGGTACAGCCCCATCATGCGGAAGACGACGGCGCAGATGATGGTGAAGAGGACGGCGCCCAGCGCCACCAGTTCCGGCGCCATCTGGAAGAAGACATCGTCGCCCAGGCGCAGGGCCAGCGAGGCGACGAAGGACACGGCGGCCATGATCAGGTCGTGGGTGTAGACCAGGGAGGCCCGACCGATGGCGACGCGGGAAGTAACGGCGATACGGTCGCTCACGATCGACGGGCCTCCGTTTCGGTGCCCGGCGCCGGGCCTCCGGCCCCACGCGCCAGCCGCCACGACAAGGCCGCGGCGATGACGGCGCCAACGGCCAGACCGGGCAGCGGTCCCGCCCAGACCGACAGCAGGGCGGCGCCGAGAAGCCCCAGGTTGCCGAGGGCGATCCGCGTCGCCACGCCGTCGTGGCGTAAACCCCGCGCGACGGCCTTCTGATAGGCATGTTCGCGGTGGGCCTCCACCGGCGAGGCACCGCGCGCCACCCGTCGCCCCAGGGTCAGGGTGGCGTCGAAAACGTAATAGGCGGGCAGGATCAGCGCCGCCGCCCACTGACCGGACCCGGCCAGCATGACCAACAGCCCGCCGAGCAGGAACCCGAGCGGCACGCTGCCGACATCACCCAGGAAAACCTTGGCCGGATGCCAGTTCCACATCAGGAAGCCCAGCGCCGCGCCAACGGCCGCGGCCCCCAGGGCGGCGACCGGATAAAGCGCGGCGGTCCCCGCGGCGACGGACACCACCACGGCGCCCAGGCCGATATGCGCCGTCTCGACGCCGGAAATGCCGTCGATGCCGTCCATGAAATTGAACAGGTTGATGGCCCACACCCACGCCACGGCCAAAAGGGCGCGTTCGGCCAACGGCGGCAGAAGCCCCTGCGTCACCGAGACCTCCGACGGCAAGGCGATCACCGCCGCCACCGCCGCCACGACGTGCGCCCCGAAGCGCAGGCGGCGCGACAGACCGCCCCGGTCGTCGAACCAGGACAGCCCGGCCAAGGCCAGGGCGCCCGCCAGGAGAACCCCGGTGAAGGCGTCCAGCCGCCCCGTCCAGGCCAGGGCGGCGGCCCATCCGGCGACCATCGTCGCGGTCACGGCCAGACCGCCGCCGCGCGGCGTCGGCACGCGATGGGAGGAGCGGTGGTTGGGTACGTCCATCACGGCGCGGCGGCGCAGCCAGGCGATCAGCGGGCGCAGCGCCAGCGCCGTCCCGACCAGGACGGCCAGGCCAAGCCCGAGAGCCAGCTGAAGAGAGCCTGTCATGCCGCGCACCACTCTGAAACCAACCGTCGGAACCCCACCCGACCGGAGGCCGGACCACGCGAACGGCGCCGTCTCCCGACGGAGGGTCAGACCCTAGTCCCGAACGCGGGGCGAGGCAAGACGCCCCGGCGTCCCGCGGGCTTGCCAAAGCGGGGCCGCACGCGCATGGTTCGGGCGCGGCGCCACCCTCGGCCCGGCGCGCGGGACCGGCGATCCGGTCACGCCCCCCGGTCGCGCGACGGACGGCGCCCGATGGGAACGGACCAGGGACGGGCGGCGCCGAATGACCGATATGCACGACGACCTCCGGGAGTACCGCTTGACCTGGGAGGGCAAGCCGGTCCTGCGCGAGATCTACAGCTACTATTACCGCCAGATCGTCGCCCGCTGCCGACCGGGCCGCACGGTGGAGATCGGCGGCGGGTCGGGCAACCTGAAGCAGTTCCTGGGCGATGTCGTGTCCACCGACGTCCTCTTCGCGCCATGGCTGGACGCCGTCGCCGACGCCCAGGCGCTGCCCTTCGCCGACGCCTCGGTGGACAACATCGTGATGGTCGACGTGCTGCACCATGTTCCGGAGCCGCGCCGCTTCCTGGCCGAGGCGGAACGGGTCCTGCGCCCCGGCGGACGGGTGGTCTGCGTCGAACCGGGCATTACCCCGGTCAGTTGGCTTTTGTTCAAGATGATGCACCACGAGCCGGTGATCCTGAACGTCGATCCCCTGGCCGACCAGGCCTTGTCCAGCGACGATCCCTACGATTCCAACCAGGCCATCCCGACGCTGCTGTTCCGCCGCCACCGCGCGCGCCTGGAAGAGACCTTTCCGACCCTGCGCGTGGCCGAGGCGTCGAACCTCAGCCTGTTCGCCTATCCCCTGTCGGGCGGCTTCAAGGACTGGAGCCTGATGCCCGCCGGAGCGGTCGCCGGGGTCCACGCCGTGGAGGAACGGCTGGCCCCCATCGTGGGACGCCTGTGGGCCTTCCGCCTGCTCGGCGTGCTGGAGAAGCGGCCCGCCACAAGCCCCTGATCCGCGAGCCCTTGATAGGGCCGTCCGGGCAGGCTCTAATGCCCGAAGCGGGGTCGATCCAAGATCGCGCGCCGCAAGACCGCGTCACAGGGCCAGGAGAAGACTCCATCCATGGTCGGCTATCCGTCCAAGCGTGTTCTGGTGACCGGCGGCGCCGGGTTCATCGGCTCCCATCTCTGCGCCCGCCTGCTGGCGCGCGGCGACGAGGTTCTGTGCGTCGACAACTATTTCACCGGGCGGCGGCAGAACGTGGCCGACCTGCTGGGCAATCCGCTGTTCGAGCTGATGCGCCACGACGTCACCTTCCCGCTGTTCGTGGAGGTGGACGAGATCTACAACCTGGCCTGCCCGGCCAGCCCGGTGCATTACCAGTTCGACCCCGTGCAAACGACCAAGACCAGCGTGCACGGCGCCATCAACATGCTGGGACTGGCCAAGCGCACCAAGGCCCGCATCCTTCAGGCCTCGACCTCCGAGGTCTACGGCGATC
>CAZFRK010000313.1:0-3868 GCA_964521375.1 uncultured Rhodobacterales bacterium | reverse complement strand
AGTTGCCGCCGGGTCGGAAGAAGTGTCGTCCAACATCGTCGGCGTCACGGAATCCGCTTCCGAGGCCGGGCATTCCTCGGAAGAGGTCCTGTCCGCCGCCCAATCCCTGTCCCATGAGGCCGCCGACATGCGGCGAATGGTCAACAGGTTCCTGGAAGAGGTCCGCGCCGCCTGACGTCGCCGCGCGCCGCCAAAAGTCACGAGGCCCGGCGATCGTGGTTCGGCGGGCCTCGTCGTCCAAGGAACCGAAGGCCGCTGGTCAGGGGGCGGCGGTCTCCGGCTGCTGGAGGGCGTTCTTGTCGACGGAAAAACTCTCGCCGCAGCCGCAACGACCGGTCTCGTTGGGGTTCTCGAAGACGAAGCCGGATTCCAGCTTGGACACGCGGTAGTCCATGGTGGCGCCGATGAGGAACATCAGGGCCGAGGGATCGATGAAGACGCGCACGCCCTTGTCTTCGACCTCGTCCTCGAAGGCGCGCTTGTCCTCGGCGTATTCCACCACGTAGCCGTAGCCGGAACAGCCGGTGGACTTAACGCCCACGCGCAGCCCCGCCATCGGCTTGTCCGACTTGGCGAGCAACGCCTTGACGCGGTCGGCGGCGGCGTCGGTCAGGGTCAGGATCTTCGGGGCGGTCATGGTCATGGGGCCTCCGGGGAAACGGGTCTTGCCCTTGATGTAGGGCGCGGCGCTGCGAACCGAAAGGCGGGGTCGCCCGCGCGGCATTAGCTCTAGAACATGTCCAGGGCGACGCGGGCGACCTCGGTCATGCGTTCGGGCGTCCAGGGCGGGTCCCAGGTCAGGGACACCTCGACCTCGCCGACGCCTTCCACCGCCGCGACGGCGTTGGCCACCTGCTGGGGCATTTCACCGGCCACCGGACAGGCCGGGGCGGTCAGGGTCATGACGATCTTCACGTCGCCGTTGTCGGCGATGGTACAGTCGTAGATCAGGCCCAGGTCGTAGATGTTGACCGGAATTTCCGGGTCATAGACCGACCGCAGGCCGTCGGTCACGGCGTCCTCGGTGGCCACCGTCAGGCCCGGCGCCATCGGCTCTCCGGCATAGGCGATCAGATCTTCCGGCGGCGGCGACGGCTCGAAGGCGAACATCGGGGGGCGCATGGTCATGTCCGGTATCCTTCCTCAGGCAAACAGATCGTGGACGGTCGTCAGGGCCTTCACCAACTGATCGACGTCGTCGCGGTTGGTGTAAAGGCCGAAGCTGGCGCGCGCCAGGGCCGGAACGCCGAAGCGGTCCATCAGCGGCTGGCAGCAGTGGTGCCCGGCGCGGATGGCGACGCCCGACCGGTCGAGCACCGTGGCGACGTCGTGCGGATGGGCGTAATCCAGGGCGAAGGACAGGATGCCGGTCTTGCCCGGCGCCGTACCGTAGAGCGTCAATCCCGGCACCTCGGAGATCCGCTGCGTGGCGTAGGTCAACAGGGCGTGCTCGGCCTCGACGATGGCGTCCATGCCGATGGCGCGCACATAGTCCACCGCCGCGCCCAGGCCGATGGCCTGGACGATGGGCGGGGTTCCGGCCTCGAACTTGGCGGGCAGCGCGGCCCACTCCGACTTTTCGAAGGTGACGGAGGAGATCATGTCGCCGCCGCCCATCCAGGGCGGCATGGCGTCCAGGACCGCTTCCCGCCCCCACAGCACGCCGATGCCGGTCGGGCCGTAAAGCTTGTGGCCGGAGAAGGCATAGAAGTCGCAACCGATGACCTGGACGTCGACGGGGCGGTGAACGACGCCCTGGCAGCCGTCGATCAGGACCGTCGCGCCGACCGCCTTGGCCTTGGCCGTGATGTCGGCGATCGGCAGGACCGTGCCCAGCACGTTGGACACATGGGCGACGCAGACCAGCTTGACCCGCTCCGACAGCATGCCGTCGAAGGCCGCCATGTCGAACTGGCCGTCGTCGGTGATCGGCGCCACGCGGAGCGTGCAGCCGGTGGCGTCGCGAACCATCTGCCACGGCACGATGTTGGAGTGATGTTCCAGGGCCGAAACGATCACCTCGTCGCCGGGACCCAGGGTGTCGCGGCCCCAGGTGTTGGCCACCAGATTGATGGCTTCCGTGGCGCCGCGGGTGAAGATCACCTCACGCTCGTCGGCGGCGTTGACGAAGGCCGCGACGGTCCGCCGCGCCGCCTCGTAGCGGCTGGTCGCGGTCTCCGACAGCCAATAGGCGCCGCGATGGACGTTGGCGTATTCGTCCTCGTAGCCCTTGCGGATGGCCTCCAGGACGAGCCGGGGCTTCTGGGCCGAGGCCCCGGAGTCCAGATAGGCCAGACGCTTGCCGTGGACCGGCTTGTCGAGGATGGGGAAGTCGGCGCGGATGGCCTCGGCATCCAAGGTTGTTCCGCCTTCGTCACGATGAACTGCGATAGAGGTTGTCATGCGGCGGCTCCCACCAGGTCGGCCCGACGCCCTTCCAACCAGCCGTGAACCCGGCCCAGCATGGCCTCGCGCAGGGCTTCCGAGGCGACGCCGTCGATGACTTCGTCCAGGAAGCCTTCGATCAGCAGGGCACGGGCATCCGCCGGAGCGATACCGCGCGCCATCAGGTAGAACAAGGCGTCGTCGTCCAGCGCCCCGGCGGCGGCGCCGTGGGCGCACTTCACGTCGTCGGCGTAGATCTCAAGCTCGGGCTTGGTGTCGATCTCGGCCTCGCGGGTCAGCAGCAGGGCCTTGTGAAGCTGGCGACCATCGGACTTCTGGGCGTCGCGGGCGACGTGGATCTTGCCCTGGAAGACGCCGCGTCCGTCGCCGTCCAGAACGCCCTTGTAGACGTTCTCGCTGCGGCAGTCGGGAACCGCGTGATCGACGAAGGCGGTGGTGTCCATATGCTGGTCGCCTCCGGCGGCATAGGCGCCGTTCAACTTGACCTCGGCATGCGGCCCGGTGAAGGCGACGCCCAGGTCGGCCCGCGACAGGCGCCCGCCGAAGGATAGGCGGAAGCCGTCGTAGACGGACTTGGCGCCCAGGCGGGCCTGGACGGACGACAGGTGGACGGCGTCGCGCTCCTCGTTCTGAAGCACCGTGTGGGTCAGGGTCGCGTCGTCGCCGAGGACGATCTCCGACACGCCGTTGGAGAAGGTAGCCGCGCCGCCCAGGCCGATGTGGCTTTCGATCAGGGTCGCCACGGCGCCATCTCCCATCTCAACGAGCAGGCGCGGGTGGAAGATGGCCGGAACCTCCCCGGCGGCGGCGACGGAGACGATGTGCAGCGGCTTTTCGACGATGGTCCCGCGGTGGACGCGGATCACCAAGCCGTCGGCCAGGACGGCGGTATTGAGCGCCGCGAAGGGATGGCCGTCCAGACGCGCCACGCCGCCCAGCTTGCCCTTCAGGGAGGCCGTGTCGTCGCGCAGGACATCGGCCAGGGACAGGATCTCCACTCCCTTCGGCGCCCCGTCGTCGGACAGGCCTTCGTGCGGCCGCCCGTTGACCAGGACGATACGATGGGCGGCGACCTCCAGGGCCTTGCCGGGCGGCAGGCTGTCGAGCGACACCTCCGGAGCGGGGGCGAAGGGCGCGTCCTTCAGGGACGCCACGCTGGTGTATTTCCAACGCTCGGTCCGGCGCCCGGGCAGGCCGTGCGCCCGAAAGGCGGCCAGGCCGTCGGCGCGCAAGGTCTCCAGCCAATCGGCGGGACTGGGCGCCCCGGCGGCCAGATCCAGG
This sequence comes from uncultured Rhodobacterales bacterium, assembly GCA_964521375.1. GTDB lineage: Bacteria > Pseudomonadota > Alphaproteobacteria > Rhodospirillales > Rhodospirillaceae > CAZFRK01. Next base: position 181 of record CAZFRK010000313.1, on the reverse strand, counting down.
CTGGCCTTGACGAAGGGCAGGCCGTCGAGCGTTTCGGTCTTTGCGGTATCGGACATTCCGCGCTCCTCCTCAGGCCGCCGGCAGATAGTCGGCGTAGCCCTTGGCTTCCAATTCCTTCGCCAAGTCCGGGCCGCCGCTTTCGACGACGCGGCCCCCGGCGAAGACATGCACCACGTCCGGC
>CAZFRK010000312.1:0-3872 GCA_964521375.1 uncultured Rhodobacterales bacterium | reverse complement strand
CCAGGCCGTAGCCGGTGACCGTCTCGAAGGTCGGGTTGACGTATTCGATGTCGCCCTTGCGGTCGGTGATGATGACCGAGACGGGGCTCTGCTCCACCGCCTGGGACAACTTCCGCAGGCGGTTCTGCTGCGCGCGCATCAGGGTCACGTCGCGGAAGACGACCACTGCGCCGCGAGCCGCGCCGCCCGGCTCGGCGATGGGCGTGGCCACGTAATCGACCTGGACCGTCCCGCCGTCCCGTCGCCAGAAGATATCCCCTTCGACGCGGCTCACCCGGCCCTCGCGATAGGCCGCGCAGGAGGCGCAGTCCTCTTCCGGATGAAGCGAGCCGTCGGCGCGATGGTGGTGAAAGGCCGCGTGGGCGCTCTGGTTCACCAGATCCGCTCCATCGAAGCCCAGGATGTCGCAGGCGGCCTTGTTGATGAAGGTGATGGTGCCCTCGGTATCGACGCCGTAGATGCCCTCTCCGGCGGCGTCGAGGATGTCCTGGTTGAGCCGCAGAAGCCGGGCGAGCTCGCCTTCCCGCTCCTTGCGCCGGGAGATGTCGAGGTGGGTTCCCGACATGCGCAGCGGGCGGTCTTCGGGATCCCATTCGACCACCTTCCCGCGGTCCTGAACCCACACCCAATGGCCGTCCTTGTGACGCATCCGCACCTCGCAGGAATAGACTTCCGTCTCGTGCTCGAAGGCACGCCGCAGGGCTTCCTCGCTGCGGGCCGCGTCCTCGGGGTGCAGCAGGCGGCGCCAAGTCTCGATGCCGACCGGCTCCAGCTCCCTCAAGGCGTAGCCGCAGATCTCGGCCCACCGCTCGTTGAACATGGTCTCGCCGGTCTGGACGTTCCATTCCCAGGTGCCGACGCCGGTCGCCCAGATGATCTCGCGCAATTTGCGCTCCGAGACGGTCAGGCTGGCGCGGCGGCGCTGGAGTTCCTCGTTGCGCACCTCCAGTTCCTGGCGCGACGCCCGCGTCATGGCGATCATGCGGTTGATGGCCGTGGCCAGACCCCGGATCTCCTCGGCGCCCTGGACCGGCACCCCGTTGACCGGAAGCCCCGCGCCGTCCCTGTCGTCGACCCCCGCCGACACGTTCCGCAGCGGTCGCAGGACGGCGAGGTGAAGCACCCAGAACACCATCAGGGCGATGGGCAGGGCGGTCACGGCGCCGATCACCGCGCTGTCGCGCAGCAGGGTCCGAAGATCCGCTTGCAGGGCCACGTCGGACATGCAGACGGACAGCGACCCCGCCGCCTGCCCCCCCACGGGCACCACGTCGGCCCGATAGACCATGTCGCAGCGGTCCAGAATAGCGGCCTGGTCGGCGTCGGTCGCGTCGAATTCGACCACCGCGCCGGTGCCGTCCCGCACCTCGCCGGTGACGTATTCGGGAATGCCGAGGATCTGGCCCATGTTGGCGTCGCGGACGATGATCGCCCCGACGTTCGGCGAGACCATCTCGTTGGCGACCAGATCGCGGTATTCCGTGACCGCGTAGGCCTGGACGTAGGGCGCGATGCTGGCGGCCAGGGAGGAGGCGGTGTGGCGACCGTCGTTCTCCAGCCGCGCCAGGATGCGGTCGCGCCCGGTCGTGTACTGGAGCGCCATGTAGATCGACAAGGAGATGATCGCCGTCAGCAGCACCGACAGGCCGACCACCTTGAACAGGGACACCTTGCCGAAGGGGGTCATGGCGTCAGCCCCCCCCGCCGCGGCCCGTCAGGCCCAGGACATTCCGCCGGATGATCGGCGTCAGGTCCTCGATGTCGCGGCGCGACACCGCCAGGACCGGCAGCTTCTGCTCCTTGTCGACGGGGTCGCCCCGCAGGTGGGCGTCCAGGGCCGCCACCGCCTTCTGGCCCATCAGGTAGGGCTGCTGCATGGCCGCGCCGACCAGAACGCCCTGGGGAATGAGGTCCAGGAACTCCGGTTCGGCGTCGAAGCAGATCAGCAGGACCTCGCCGCGGCGCCCCGCCGCCGCGATGGCGTCCAGGGCGCCCTGGGAGCGGTCGGATCCTTGCAGCCACACCGCCCGCATGTCGGGGTTCGCCGACAAAAGGTCCGCCGTCTGGTCGAAGGTCTCGGCGTAGGAGAAATCCACCTGCTGGGTCAGGCCCGCCACCCGGATGCCGTATTCCGTCATGGCCTTCATGAATCCGGCGGTCCTGGCCTGGCCGTTGTAGCGTTTCTGCGGAATGGCGACGATGCCGACGGAGCCGTCCCGCCATCCCCGCTCGATCATCGCCTCGGCCAGGATTCGACCGATGCCGTAACCGCCGCCCAGGTTGTCGGCGGAAATATAGGCGACGTAGTCGCCGCCGTCGGTGCCGATATCGGAAATGACCACCGGGACCCCCGCCTCGGCGGCCAGATCCAGAAGCGTCACGCAGGCCGAGGAGGTGGTCGGCGACACGACCAGCCCCCGGACGCCTTGGCGCAGGGCGGCGACCAGGTGCGTCAGTTCGGCCTTGGCGTCGTTGTCGGCGGAAAAGACCTCGATCGCGTAGCCCAGGCGCTCGGCCTCGGCCTTCACGCCCCGCCACATGATCGACCAGAAGGGAATGCGCAGGTCCGAGACCAGATAAGCCAGGCGCGGCGGGCCGTCACCGGCGCCCCCGGCGGTCGCGGCGGCGCCCTGGGCGACCGCCCCCGGCGCGCCCCCAACCAGCGCGGCGCTCAAGCCGACCGCCCACAGGCAGACGCGACGGCGCGTCACCCCGTCATCGACGGTCACATCCCCTTCACGGGCCGCATCCAGCGCGTACACAGGCTTCATGGCACCCGCCCCTGTCGCGTCCGCGGCTCCGCCCCCAGCGGCCTCGGACCATTCACGGACTCAGTGTACGGCAGCGCGAGGGGCAGGCAAATGCTCACAAAGGATGATATTCGCATGCCTGCAATTCGCGAAACGCTCTATCGCCCGGCCTTCCGGGGTGCGCGGACCAGAAGCAACAGCGGCACGGCGGCCAGCGTCACGAGTGCCATGAACCGGAAGTCATCCAGATAGGCGAGCGTCGCCGCCTGCTGATTGACCACCTGGTCTAGGACGGCTAGACCGCGCGCCGACCCCGGCGCCAGGAGGGACGGCAGGCCGTCCTGGAAGACCTGGACGAAGGGCGTCGCGTGTTCGGCCAGGGCCGCGTGGTGGATCTGGGTGCCCTGGCTGAGCCGGGTCGTCACCACCGAAATGCCGATGCTCGACCCTATGTTGCGCATCAGGCTGTAGAAGGCGGTGCCTTCCGTACGGTAGCGCGGCTCCAGGGTGGCGAAGGTGAGCGTCGACAGGGGCACGAAGACGAACCCCAGCCCCAGCCCCTGGACGATGCCCGTGGAGACGATCATTGACGAGGGAACACCCAGGGTGAAGAGGCTCATTTCCCACAGGGACGAGGCAATCAGGCCAAGACCGATCAGGATCAGCAGGCGCGCGTCCACGCGCCCGATGAGTCGCCCGACGATGACCATCGCCGTCATGGTACCGAACCCGCGTGGCGCCAGGACCAGTCCGGTGGTCAGGACCGGATAATCCATCAGCCGTTGCAGGAAGGGCGGCAGAAGGGCCATGGTCGCCAAAAGGATGATGCCGACGACGAAGATGAAGACCATGCCGACGGCGAAATTGCGGTCCCGGAACATGCCCGGCTCCACGAAGGGCTGCCGACCAACGCGGCGCGCCGTCAGGATGTGCGCCACGAACAGGTAAAGCCCGACCGCGGCCAAGACCGTCTCGATGACGACCTCGGTCGAGGAAAACCAGTCGAGCAGCTCGCCCCGGTCGAGCATCATCTGGAGCGCGCCGATGCCCAGGCTGAGCAGGGCGAACCCCTGGAAGTCGAAGCGGCGACGGAGGCGGCGGCTTTCCGGCACGAAGGCGGCG
>CAZFRK010000311.1:0-3890 GCA_964521375.1 uncultured Rhodobacterales bacterium | reverse complement strand
GGGGGGGGGGGGCCTTGGGTGGAGTCCGGCGCCTTGGGCGTGTCGTCGACGCGCACCCGCGCCGGGGGGGCGTCGCCCTTCTTGTCGACACCGAAATAAATTGTCTGGTGCGGGAAGGGGATTTCGATGCCCCGCGCGTCGAAGGCCTTCTTCATGCGGCGATTGAATTCGCGCCCCACTTCCCATTGGCGGATGGGCAGGGTCTTCAGGCGGGCCTTGATGATGACCGCGCTGTCGGCGAAGGCGTCGACGCCAAGGATTTCCAACGGTTCCAGGATCAGTGGGCCGTAGTAGTCCTCGCCGCGCAGCTCCTCGGCGATCTCGTCGAGGACGGCGGACACCTCGTCGGTGTCCTCGCGGTAGGCGACGCCGACCTCCATCAGGTAGTAGCTGAAATCCTTGGTCAGGTTGACCACCACGTCGACCGACGAAAAGGGGATGGTGTGGACGCTGCCCGACAGGTCGCGCAGGCGCATGGAGCGGATGGTCAGGCCCTCGACCACGCCCGCGTGGCCGCTGACCTGAACCACGTCGCCGACGGCCATGGTGTCCTCGAACAGGATGAAGGCGCCGGTGATGACGTCCTGCACCAGCTTCTGCGAGCCGAAGCCGATGGCCAACCCGATGACGCCCGCGCCGGCCAGAAGCGGGGCGATATTGACGCCGACCTCGGCCAGGACGATCAGGGCGACGACGATGATCAGCGCCACCAGCAGGACGTTGCGTAGCAGCGGCAGCAGCGTCTTGGCGCGGGCCGACCGCTCAAGGATATTGCCGTCGGAATCCGTTTCGGAGAAGTAACGCTCTATCTTGGCCGACACCAGTTCCCAGATGACGATGGAGACGACGACCACCAGGGCGATGGTAATGACGGCGGACGCCAGGCGCTGGCCGCCGCCGGTGGTCAGCCAGACCAGGGTGTCCAGGCCCCAGATTTGCAGAATGGCCAGCAGCGAGATCACCGACAGCGCGCCGCGCAGGACCGATCCGACCACCGGCACGTAGCGGTTGGCCCGTCGTTCCAACCCCGGAAAGGATCTGCGGGTGTCCTCGGAGATGTGGAAGACGCGGCGCAGGGCCATCTCCAGCAGGTAGCCGACGACCACGGCGGTGACGATGACCAGGGCCGACAGGGCCGTGGCGCGGACCATGAAGAGGAAGCCGCCCGGCACCTTGGCGGCCCAGATCAGGTAGATGGCGATCACATAAAGCGCCGCCAGGACGTGCCAGACGTCGGCCAGGCGTTCCCGAAGGCGCTGGCTGATGCGGCGTCGGGCATGTCCGTCGGGCGGCCTGTGGGTGCCCTTGCGCAGCCAGGTGGCCACCGGGCGGCGGTTTTGCAGGACCAGGATCACCGCCATCACGGTCAACAGCAGGCCGACCAGGGTTTCCAGCATGCCGGTGACGCGCGGCGGCGTGCCGAGCAGCGCCGCGCCGTCCAGGCCGAAGAAGCCGACCACGGCGACCAGCGTGAAGCGGCGCACCCAAAGAACGAGGTAGCTGGCGGATTCGCCGTCGAACGGCAGGACGCGCTGGGTTTCGTCGCGGGGCGCGAACAGGGTATCGGCCAGGGCGACGACGGCCTGCACCACGGCGAAGCCGGTGACCACGACGATGGTCGCCGTGGTGGTGGTCTTGGCGGCCTGCAACAGCGGCAGCGTCGCCCAGGCCGCCAGGACCGTGGCCAGGGGCGGCAGGACGGCCAGGATCAGGCGCCCGGACAGCAGCAGGATGCGTTCGACCATGCGGTTGCGGTGCTGGGCCTGCAGGGACTGGCGGGGCCGCTCCAGCAGGCGGTGGGCCAGCATGAAACCGGCCAGACCGGCGGCGATGGACAGGACGGCCCGTGTCACGGCGCGGAACAGGCTGGCCCGTTCCGAAGGCGTATCGACCGCCTCGCGGAGGGCGGCCAGCCCATCGGGCAGGCGTTCGGCGATGCCCGCCAGCCCGGCCAGCCGCGTGCTGACCCGGGCCAGCGTGTCGGAGACGCCGCGCAACAGATCCGAGGCCAAGGTGGCGGGCAACAGCGGCTCGGCGCTGTCCTGGGTCGCCTCCCGGGCCCGCAGGGCGGTCTCGAGGGTGTCGATGAAGTTCCGGCGCGCGGCGTCGTCCTTCAGGGTATCGAGAAGGCCGCGCAGCTCCTTTTCGCTGACGGTGTCCGGGGGTCCGCCGCCATTCTGGCCGGAGGCGGCCTGTTGGACGGCCTGAAGGGGCGCTTGGGCGACGGACGCCGACGGCTGGGTCAGGAGGACCAGGCAGGCGGCGGCCATCAGGGCGGCGAGGCGGGCGAACGGACGCATGGGCTTCCCATGTTGCCAGGACCACGGAGAGTTCACATATAACCGCCGCAACCGCATCGCACCAGAAGGACACCGCCACCATGACCGTGACGATCTACCACAATCCCCGCTGCTCCAAGTCACGGCAGACGCTTGCCCTAATCCAGGACAAGGGCATCACCCCGACGGTCGTCGACTATCTGGCAACGCCGCCCGCCAAGGCCGAGTTCCAGGCCATTCTCGGCAAGCTGGGCCTGTCCGCCGCCCAGGTGCTGCGGTCCAAGGAGGCCAAGGAGGAAGGGATCGACCCCGCCGCCCTGTCCGAGGACGCCCTGATCGACGCCATGCTGGCCGCGCCGCGGGTCATCGAACGGCCCATCGTCGTCACCGACACCGCCGCCCGTCTGGGCCGCCCGCCGGAACAGGTCGCCGAGATTCTCTGAGGCCGCGACTCTCCGCGCCGCGAGACCGTGCCTCCGGCGACGGTCTCCCCGGAGGACCGTCGGGCGAAGGCGGTCGGTCGCCCGGGTCTCCATCCAAAGAAGGGTCCCCGAGGGCGGAATCGCCGCGCCGACGATGCACTTTTGCGGTGTTCCGGAGGCGGGATGGGGACCCTGGACGGACAGCGTCGGTCCGACCCGAAGCGCGCGCCACCGGCCCCGGCACGGGCGGCGGCGGTTCGGTCGACGCGGGCGTTCGCCCGGCGTCGGGTGGACACGGCGCGGTGTCAGGTCCAGGGTCCCAAGTCCCCCAGGAGCGATCGCCATCCCCTGCGATCGCTCCTGTGCCCCGACCTCTGGATTAGACCATTTCGCGACGGCGGCCCATCCTCCTTAGGGACTATGGGGGCATTCCGAACCGCGCGCTTGAGCCGCCACACGGCGCGGTCTACTCTGCGCCGCGCACCCTCCTTCCCCCGCGCGCCCGCTTGGCGGAATTGGTAGACGCAGCGGACTTAAAATCCGCTTTCTGCAAAGAAGTGCCGGTTCGAGTCCGGCAGCGGGCACCAGGAAGACGGGCGGTTGCGACACCGCGCGGCGAGCGGTCGCGGTCTCCGCGCCCGTAAGCCTCCTCCCGCCGGGAAACCCCACCCGTTCCTGCCGCGTTCGTCGGTCAGAGGGGCCGGAGCGCCCCTCCGATCGAGCAATCGTGAACGGGAGGATGTGTCATGCCGCGCTATGCCCTGGATGCTCCGGACGGTTTGATCCGTATCGACGTGGCGCCGCTGGACGGCGGTTTCCGGTGGCTGCGGCTGGATGAACGGGACCAGCCGACGGCGGATATCGCCAGCGGGTTCGTGTCCGTCGGCGCCGCCCTCCGCGACGCCGTGGACCAATACGAGGCCGAGCATTGGGTCGAGGAAGCCGCTCCGGTGTCATCGGCGGGCGGCTGAGTCGACCCATTGGAGCGGCGACGGCTTCGGTCGGCGAATCAGCGACCATCACCACATCATCACAATCCGACCCCATTCTCGCCATAGTCGGGCGGCAGACTTTCATCGTGGCCAAGGCGCCAGGGATCGCAACACCCCTGCAACCCCGTCCCTGGGCGTCGCGCGCGGTTTCCCCTCAACCGTCGCGCCGGGTCATGTAAAACGGGCGACCGGTGCCC
>CAZFRK010000310.1:0-3900 GCA_964521375.1 uncultured Rhodobacterales bacterium | reverse complement strand
CTTCCGCCTGCGGGCGGGCGTCCAGGTCGACGCGCTGTCCCGGGGCCTCGGCCTCGTCGACGGTGGCGGCGGGTGCCTCGGCCTCGGCGGCCTCGTCCGGCTGGGTGTTCAGAAGCGCCATGAAGCGATCAGGCAGGTCCTGGACCATTTCGGCGATCGGTCGGTCGGTGTGCGAGGCGAAGTACCACGCACCGTAGACACCGCCGAGGATCACCAAACCGAGGATGATGGCCGCCCCGGACGGCAAGCCGCCGTCGTTCACCGGGATGGGCATCTCCAGGTCGTTGCGGGTCGGCACGATGGCGCTTTCCGCCTTGAACCGCCGCACGATCTCGTCGCGGTCCAGGCCCAGATGGTCGGCGTAGGCCCGCACGAAACCGACGGCATAGGCGGCGCCGGGAAGCTGATCGTAGTTCCCGGCCTCGATGGCCTCCAAATAGGCCGCGCGAATGCGCAGGGCATCGGCGACATCGCGCAGGGTCTGGTTGGCTCGCTCTCGGGTAACGCGCAACAGCGCGCCCACCTCACCGGAGCGCGGAGCCTCCGCCGTATCGTCCATGATTTCGTGAGTCTTGGCCAAGGCGCCGTCGTCCTCTCATGGTCGCCGGACGCCATGCCCGACGCGGATGGGTCGATTTCCGCGCCTCCTTGTCCGGGGCGATGACGGAAACCAGGAAAAATCTTTCGGCAAGCGGTCTTACGTCTTCGTCAAGCTACCAAAGAGCGGCCCCTGCCCGCAACAACGCCCGCGCCCATTCGCGCCTCCGACCGTCGCCACGGCCAGTCTGCCCCGAACGCCGTTAAGAAAGCGTGTGCGGATAGCCCCCTCGCCGACCGCTCAGGCGGTGACGATCCCATGGTCCATGGCATAGGCCCGTAGCTTCTGGCGCAGGCTGTGGTCGGAGCGGTCGAGCAACGGCTCCACGTAGGCCCGCACCTGCGCGACATCCATGGACCGCAGCATGGTCTTGACCGGGCCGATGCCGCCGGAACTCATGGACAGGGCGCGATAGCCCAGCGCGATCAGGGCCATGGCGTCGAGCGGGCGCCCCGCCATCTCGCCGCAGATCGAGCAGGAGACGCCCCTGGCGTCGGCGGCCCGCACGACGTCGCGCAATACCCGCAGGACCGCCGGGCTCAGCGGATCGTAACGGTCGGCCATGCGCGGATTGCCGCGATCGGAGGCGAACAGGAACTGCACCAGATCGTTGGAACCGACGGAGATGAAGTCCACCTCGTCCAGCAGCTTGTCCAACTGCCACAGCAGCGCCGGAACCTCCAGCATGGTGCCGACCTTGACCGACGACGGCGGCCCCGCCCCATCGCGGCAGGCGGCGCGATCCAATTCCATGGCCAGGGCCCGCTTGGCGTGGTGCAGTTCGGCCAGTTCGGCGACCATGGGGAACATGACGCGCAGTTCGCGCCCCGCCGCCGCCGCGATCAGGGCGCGCAACTGATGGCGCAGGATCGCCGGGCGGTCCAGGGTGATGCGGATGGAGCGCCAGCCCATGGCCGGATTGTCCTCCGGCGAGCCGTGCCAATAGGGCAGCACCTTGTCCGACCCCACGTCGAGCGTGCGGAACACCACCGGCTTCTCCGCCGCCTGATCGAGGACCCGCGAATAGAGGAGCGTCTGGGCCGCCACGTCGGGCAGCGACGGACGGGCCATGAAGGGAAGCTCGGTGCGATACAGGCCGATACCGCCGGCCCCGGTCTCGGCCAGATGCGGCAGGTCGATCAGCAGCCCGGCGTTCAGCATCAGGGTGACGTCGACATCGTCGCGGCTGCGGGCCGGAAGGTCGCGCAGCTGCACGTATTGCGCCAAACGGGCCTGACGCACCTGGAGGGAATTCTCGAAGGACTCCCGCACGTCCTCGGACGGCCGCACGAACACCTGTCCGTGGTCGCCGTCGATGATCAACGGGTCCCAGCTTTCGACGATGGAGAAAACGTCCTTGACCCGCGCGACGACCGGAATGCCCAGCGCGCGGGCGACGATGACCGCGTGCATGGTGCGCGAGCCTTCCTCCATGACCAGACCGCGCAGCTTGGAGCGGTCGTAGTCCAGAAGCTCGGTCGGACCCAGGTTGCGGCACACCAGAAGCGCGTCGTGCGGCAGGTCGCGGATGTAGGACCGCCCCTCCTCGCCCACCAGATGGTGCAGCAGGCGGTTGGCGAGGTCTTCCAGGTCGTGCAGCCGTTCGCGGATGTAGGGATCGGTGACCTGCGACATGCGCACGCGCGTGTCGTCATGCACCTTCTGGACGGCGGCCTCGGCGGTCAGGCCGGAATGCACCGCCTCGGACATGCGCGACACCCAGCCGTGATCGTCGGCGAACATGCGGTAGGTCTGAAGGACGTCGGCGAAATCCCCGGCCACCTCGTCCACCGCCATCATGGCGTCGACTTCCTGGCGCAGGCTGGACAGCGCCTGACGGAGGCGCTCCATCTCGGCCTCGGGATCCTCCGACACCAGACGCCCGACCCGCACCTGCGGCTCGTGCAGGACGGCGGTGCCGATGCCGACGCCCGGCGCCAACCCCAGGCCCTCCAGGCGCAACGGCAGAAGGCCGATGCCGTCGGCGGGCAGCAGTTCCTCGCGGGCCACCACCTGGGCGGCGGACAGCAGCTCCGCCAGCACCATCGAGACCGTTTCCAGGGTCTCGACCTCGACGTCCGAGTAGCCGCGCTCCTCGCGGTTCTGCAACACCAGCACGCCGATGACGCGGGAGCCGCGGATGATCGGCACGCCCATGAAGGAATGGTAGAGTTCCTCGCCCGTTTCCGGTCGGTAGGCGAAGGACGGATGCGACCAGGCGTCGGCCAGGGCGATGGCCCGACCGTGGGCGGCGACCTCGCCGACCAGACCTTCGCCGACGCGCAGGCGCGTCTGGTGGACGGCGGTTTCGCGCAGGCCGTAGGTGGAGAACAGCTCCAACACCTCGCCAGCGCGCATGACGTAGCAGGAGCAGACTTCCGCCTTCAGGGAGTTGGCGATGGCGCGCACGACCTTGTCGAGCCGCTCCTGAGCGGTCCCGCTTCCGGCCATGACATCGCGCAGCCGCGCCAGGAGGCGGCGTGCGACGTCGGCATCGCCATCGCGCTTCATCATCCCCTAATCCGTCTCCGCGGACCGGCCGAGGGGGCCGTCCAATTCCTGCCCCAGCCCATCAGGTAGGGTGGTCAGTCGCGCGCCGCCAGGGCGGCCACGGCCTGATCGACCAGTTCGGCGACGATTTCGGCGGTGGGCTGAATGGACTTCACCAGCCCCACCGACTGACCGGCCATGATGGACCCGTATTCGATATCCCCGTCGATCACGGCGCGCCGCAGCGCGCCCGCCCAATAGTGCTCGATCTCGAGCTGGGCGGCCTTCTGGTCCAGTTCCTCGGCGCGATAGCGCTCGATGACCCGACGCTGGTGTTCGACGAAGGCTTCCGTGCCCTTGTTGCCCAAGGCGCGCACCGGGATGACCGGGAACCGCTCGTCCAGCTGCACCGTCGGCATGGCGTCGCGGGCGCTGGCCTTGAGAAAGGCCTTCTTGAAGTTTTCGTGGGCGATGGACTCGCTGGCGCAAACGAAGCGCGTGCCGAGCTGCACGCCCGCGGCGCCCATCTCCAAAAAGCTGACGATGGCCTCGCCGCGTCCGATCCCTCCGGCGACGAAGACCGGAACCTCGCGGATGACCGGCAGGATCTCCTGCGCCAGGACGGTCAGCGACACCGGACCGATATGGCCGCCCGCCTCGGAGCCCTCGATCACCAGGGCGTCGGCGCCCGAGCGCAGCAGCTTCTTGGCCAGGACCAGGGCGGGGGCGAAGCAGATCACGCGGGCGCCGCCGTCCTTCACCCGCTTGATGGCCGCCGAGGTCGGCAGGCCTCCGGCCAGGACCACATGGCC
>CAZFRK010000309.1:0-3908 GCA_964521375.1 uncultured Rhodobacterales bacterium | reverse complement strand
CTTGATGCTGGTGTGGCCGGTGGCGACCGGCCCCCTGATCGTCGTCGGGCTGGGCCTGTTCGCCGGTCCGACGGCCCGGCGCCTGCCCGGCGGGCCGCGCCTGACCGTCGCCTGGACCTTCGTCCTGGCCTTGCTGGCCGGGGTCCTCGCCGCCGTGGTCCTGCTCGCCCTCGGTCCCCGGCTTTCCTAGGGGCCGATGGGAGGGGCGCGGAGACCGCCTTGGACGCCGCCCGAGCTTGCAGCGGGAAGGCGGGCGGATTAGGGTTGTCGCCCAACATCACCAGTCCGTGGGGACCACCTTGAAACGTCCCGTTCTGATTGCCGTCGCCGGTGCCATCGTGGTGATCCTGGCCCTGGTCCTCGCCTTCCTGATGATGGGAGGAGAGGATGAGGCGCCGCCGCCGCCGCCGACCACCTCCGAGACCGGCGCCGCCCCCGACTCCGACACGCCCACCGAGGCCGGGGCCGAGGACGCCGACGCCGGGCCGAGCTTCGACGTCGTGCGCATCGACGAAAGCGGCAACACGGTCATGGCCGGTCGCGCCGCGCCGCACAGCGAGGTGGTGATCCGCGACGGCGACAAGGTCATCGGCAAGGCCAAGGCCGACGGGCGCGGCGAATGGGTGTTCCTGCCCGACGAACCGTTGCCGCCGGGGTCCCGCGAACTTGCGCTGGACGCCACCGACGCCGAGGGCAAGACCAAGACGTCCAAGGACGTGGTGGTGCTGGTCGTGCCCGAACATGGGGAAGGGGGGCCGACCATCGCCCTGCGCACCGACCGCGAGGGCGGCGCCAGCCGCCTGCTCCAGGGCGGCGCCCCGGTGGAGGGCGACGGCCATCTGACCATCGACACCGTCGACTACGACGAAAGCGGCTTCCTCAACGTCGGCGGGCGCGCCGATCCGGGCGGTATCGTTCAGCTCTACCTGGACAACGCCTTCCTGGGACGGGCGACGGCGGGCGAGGACGGCTTCTGGTCCATCGCTCCGGAGGACCCCGTCGCCATCGGCGAATACACCCTGCGCGTCGATCTGGTGGACGAGGCCGGGAAGGTCCTGGCCCGCGTCGAAATGCCCTTCGCCCGCGTCGAGGCGCCGTCCATGCCCGACGGCGTGCGCGTGGTCATCCAGCCGGGCAACAATCTGTGGTTCCTGGCCCGCGAGGCCTATGGCAGGGGCACCGCCTACACCATCATCTACGACGCCAACAAGGGGCAGATCCTCGACCCCGACCTGATCTATCCGGGGCAGGTCTTCGTGGTTCCCGACGCCCAGCGATAGGCGGCGCCGGGCGAGGGGAGACCCTCGGGGGCGACGTCAGGAGCGGTCCGCCGCCAAGGTTTCCTCGACCAGATCGAGCCATGGCGCGGCGCGGGAGACGGCGAGCGCCACGGCCGCCAGCAGGTCATGGGCCTGGACCGGCGGTGTCGGGCGCATGCGGTCGGCCAGATCGACCCGCCCGTCGCGCCGCAGGATCAGGCCGACGCCGTCCTGGCGCGCGGCGCGAACGATCTTACGGATCGCGCGGCGGTCGGCGACATCCAGGCCGCTGACGCTGCCCAGGGCGATGTCCAGAACGATCACGGCGCGCGGCCCGCGTTCGGTGAAGCGGCAGGCGCAGGTGCGCCCGCCGTGGGAGAAGCTGAAGAACAGCGGGCCGACGGCGCGGCGCCGGGACAGGCGTCCGGCGCCGTCCAGGGACAGGGATTTCAGGCTGACGGGTAGGGTCTGAGCGGCGGCATGCAGGGTCACGGGTCTCTCCTGTCCCGGGCATGACGGTGTCCGTCCATGCCCACGACCACAAAAGGCTTTGGCCCCCCGCCGGGCCGGGACTATCCTGCCGCATCGCCGAGCGGGGCGGGAGCGTTCCCCCTCCAGGAGCCGACTCACACTGACAGCGGGTGACTCTGTGAAGGTTATCGAAATTCCATGGCGGCGCTACGTCTTTCCGCCCCTGCATGAAGAAGGGCCGCGCTTCATCGCGGTCTTCGCCGTTATCGCCATCCTGTTGGCCTGGGCGTGGTGGCCGTTGGGCGTCGTCGGCGCCCTGGCGACGGTCTGGTGCTACTTCTTCTTCCGCGATCCGGCACGCTACGTGCCGTCCCGCCCGGGGCTGATCGTGTCCCCGGCCAGCGGCATCGTGCAGATGATCGGCGAGGCGACCCCGCCGCCCGAACTGGAAATGGGCGAGGCGCCGCTGACGCGCGTGTCCATCTTCATGTCGGTCTTCGACTGCCACGTGAACCGCGTGCCGACCACCGGCGAGATCGTCAAGCAGGTCTACCGTCCGGGCAAGTTCCTGAACGCCAGCCTGGACAAGGCCAGCGAGGACAACGAGCGCAACTCGGTGCGCCTGAAGACCCCCGACGGGCGGGAGATCGCCTTCGTGCAGATCGCCGGTCTGGTGGCACGGCGCATCCGGTCCGACATCCGGGAAGGCCAGCAAATGAAGGGTGGCGACCGCTTCGGCCTGATCCGCTTCGGGTCGCGCCTGGACGTCTACCTGCCGCCCGGCACCCATCCCCTGGTCGTCCTGGGCCAGGTCTGCGTCTCCGGCGAAACGGTCGTCGCCGACCTGGACAGCAGCGAAGAGGCCCGCGACAGCGAGGTAATCTGATGGTTCTCCCCGGCAGCGGACGGTTTCACAGCCTGTCCTTCAACAAGATGATCCCGAACATGATCACCCTGCTCGCCCTGGCGGCGGGGTTGACGTCGATCCGCTACGGCCTGCGCGACGAATGGGAGCGCGCCGTCATCGCCATCCTGTTCGCGGCGGTCTTCGACGGCATGGACGGGCGCGTCGCCCGCATGTTGAAGGGCACGTCCAAGTTCGGGGCGGAGCTGGATTCCCTGTCGGATTTCATCAGTTTCGGCGTCGCCCCGGCGGTGCTCCTCTACATGTGGACCCTGAACGGGGCCGGGGGCATCGGCTGGGCGCTGTCGCTGTTGCTGGCCGTCTGCGCCGCCCTGCGGCTGGCCCGCTTCAACACCATGTTGGGCGAGCCGGATCTGCCGAGTTGGGCGCACAACTACTTCACCGGCGTGCCCGCGCCCTCGGCGGCGGGGTTGGTCCTGTTGCCGATGATCCTCAGCTTCCTGTTCGACGCCGACCTGTTCAACGAACCGGCGGTCGTCGCCATCTTCGTGATCGTCGTGTCTTTCCTGATGGTCAGCAAGATCCCGACCTATTCGTTGAAGAGCTTCCGCGTCCCGGCGGTCTGGGCGCTGCCCTTGATGATCTTCGTCGGTCTGCTGGCGGCCTTCATGGTCACCGAACCCTGGGCGACCCTGGCCATCGTCCTGGTGATCTACGCGGGGTCCATTCCCTTCGCCGTGCGCTCCTTCCGCGGCTTGCAGAAGCGCGCCGCGGCCAGCCACGCCGCCCCCGCCGGGGACGCGCCGTCCGACGATGGGACCACCGGCGGCGACGACGCGGCGGCGGGCAAGGACGCCCCCGGCGCCTGAGGCTCCGCCCCGACCGTTCGGGGCGGAGACCGTCAGGGGGGACCGGACCCGGTCCTATCGACCGTCATCGACATCCCGATAGAGGGCGCCGCCGCCCTCGCGGAAGGCGGCGCTCATGTCGGCCATGCCCTTCGCCGCCTCGTCGCGCAGGTCCTGGCTGATTTTCATGGAACAGAACTTCGGCCCGCACATGGAGCAGAAGTGCGCCGTCTTGTGGGCTTCGCGCGGCAGGGTGCGGTCGTGGAATTCCAGGGCCTTCTCGGGGTCCAGGGACAGGTGGAACTGATCTTCCCAACGGAACTCGAAGCGGGCGCGCGATAGCGCGTCGTCGCGCAGGCGGGCCGCCGGATGGCCCTTGGCCAGGTCGGCGGCGTGGGCGGCGAGCTTGTAGGTGACGACGCCTTCGCGCACGTCCTCGCGCTCGGGCAGGCCCAGGTGTTCCTT
>CAZFRK010000308.1:0-3913 GCA_964521375.1 uncultured Rhodobacterales bacterium | reverse complement strand
CCGTGATCGCCGCCGCGACTGCCCGCGGTGGCGCGACGGCTTGGCCCGCGCCGCCCTGGGCGGCGACCCGGTGGCGATCAAGCTGTGCGCCCTGCCGCGTCGCGACCACGCCGTCCGCGAGGTGGCCATGGCCTACGGCGCCCTGCAAGCGGGCATCTGACGCCGGTCGCCGACCGGCGCGCCGTCTTGCCCGCCCGACACCGCCGTCTCATATTCCAGGGGCCGCGTCCCTTTGGCCCGCGCCCCGCTTGGCGCGTCGGCTCGACACTGGCGCGGCCCGGCGGGAGAGGTGCTAGAGCATTCTTCGTTCCCTTTCGGTCACTACGCATGCTCTACACTTCTGTTTCGTAAGAAAATACGTCGTCGCGGGCGAGTCCGCCTGCTCGGGATTTGCTCTAGACTGGCGGGACCATGTGGCTTGATGTCGTCGACCTGAAGGATTTCTACGGAACCAGCCTGGGCCAGGCGGCGCGACGCCTGATCCTGCGCAGGCTGCGCCAGATGTGGCCCGACGTCGGCGGCCTGCGGGTCCTGGGCGTGGGCTACGCGACGCCCTTCCTGCGTCCCTTCCGCGCCGAGGCCGAGCGCGTCGTCGCCGCCATGCCGGCGGCCCAGGGCGCCCTGGCCTGGCCGCACGACGGAGCCGGGCTGGTGACGCTGACGGAAGACGTGGTTCTGCCTTTTCCCGACCGCTCCTTCGACCGCATCCTGCTGGCCCACGCCCTGGAGAACACCGAACGCTCGCGCGCCCTGATGCGCGAGGTGTGGCGGGTCCTGACCGACGACGGGCGGCTGATCGTCATGGCGCCCAACCGCCAGGGCGTCTGGGCGCGGCTGGAGCGGTCCCCCTTCGCCATGGGGCGCCCCTATTCGGCGCAGCAGCTTCACGGCTTGCTGCGCGACACCATGTTCACGCCGCTGGCGACCGGGCGGGCCTTGTTCATGCCGCCCCTGCGGTCGCGCATGATCCTGGCCTGGTCCGGCGGTCTGGAGGAAATGGGAAGTCGCTGGTTTCCGGGCATTTCCGGGCTGGTCCTGGTGGAAGCCGGGAAACAGATCTACGCGGCCCCGCGCGAAGGCGAGCGGGTCGGCGCGCGCGCCTATCTGCCGCTGCCGCGCGGCATGCGCCTCGGCCAGTCGGGGCGCGGCGCCCGCCCGGTCAACCGGCGGCGCGCCGATCCGGGCGTCGATTGACCGTCGGTCAGTCGCGCCGCAGGACGAACACCGCCTGCTGTCCCAGGACGTTGGCGCGGCGGCTGGTGGCCGGGAAGGGTTGGAGGCGGTTGTCGTCGTCCAGCGACAGGGCCTGTTCCACCACATAGGTCCGCGATTCGCAGAGGGCGACGAAGTCCGCCGTCGTGCAGAGGTGGATGTTGGGCGTTTCCCACCAGGCGTAGGCCAGGGAGTCCGTCACCGGCATGCGGCCCCGGAAGGCCAATTGCAGGCGGTTGCGCCAATGGCCGAAGTTGGGGAAGGAGACGATGGCCCGCCGCCCGATGCGCAGCAGGTTTTCCAGCACGCCCTTGGGATCGCGCGTCGCCTGGAGCGTCTGCGACAGGATGACGTAGTCGAAGGCGTCCGAGGGATAGTCGTTCAGGTCGGTGTCGGCGTCGCCCTGGATGACGCTCAGGCCATGGCTGACGGCGGCCTGCACGCCGGACATGGACAGCTCGATGCCGCGCCCGTCCACCTGCTTGAAGCGGTAGAGGTATTCCAGCAACTGGCCGTCGCCGCAGCCGACGTCCAGGACGCGGGTGCGCGGCTCCACCAGATCGGCGATGATCTGAAGATCGACGCGGATGCCGTTGCGGGTGGTGGTGTTCATCGCTCCGCCCCCTCCGCCCCTTCGGTCCCTTCCGCCCCGGACGCCTCGGCGCGGGCGCGGGCGCGGGGCAGGCCCCGATGCTCGGCGGCCCCTTCCAGGAAGCCGGTCAGGGTCTCGTGGAATTCCGGTTCGTCCAGCAGGAAGGCGTCGTGCCCCTTGTCGGACTGGACCTCGACGAAGCTGACGTTGGCCGCCGCGCGGTTCAGGGCGTGGACCAGGCGACGGCTTTCCGACGTTGGGAACAGCCAGTCGGAGCTGAAGGACATGACGCACCAACGGATGGAGGTGCCCATGAACGCCTTGGCCAGATTGCCGCCGTTCTCCTCGGCCAGGTCGAAGTAGTCCATGGCGCGGGTGATATAGAGGTAGCTGTTGGCGTCGAAACGATCGACGAAGCTGGACCCCTGGTGGCGCAGGTAGCTTTCCACCTGGAAGTCGGCGTCGAACCCGTAGGTCACCGAGCGGCGATCCTGGAGGCGGCGCCCGAACTTGCGGTGCAGGGCCGTTTCCGACAGGTAGGTGACGTGCGCCGTCATGCGGGCCACGGCGAGGCCGCTGCGCGGCTTGGTGCCATGGCTGAAGTAATCGCCACCGTGCCATTCCGGGTCGGCCATGACGGCCTGGCGACCGATTTCATGGAAGGCGATGTTCTGCGCCGAATGGCGGTAGCTGGTGGCGATGGGCACGGCGGCGAAGACGCGGTCGGGGTAGCTGTGGCACCACTCCAGGACCTGCATGCCGCCCATGGACCCGCCGACCACGGCGAACAGGGTGTCGATGCCCAGGTGGTCGATCAGGCGCGCCTGGGCCTGCACCATGTCGCCGATGGTGATGACCGGGAACGACAGGCCCCAGGGCTTGCCCGTCTCCGGATTGATCTCTCCCGGGCCGGTCGATCCCATGCAGCCGCCCAGGACGTTGGGGCAGATGATGAAGTAGCGGTCGGTATCGAGGATCTTGCCGGGGCCGATGATGTTGCTCCACCAGCCGGGCTTGCCGGTCAGCGGGCTGGGGCTGGCCACGTATTGGTCGCCGGTCAGCGCGTGGCAGACCAGGATGGCGTTGGTCCGGTCGGCGTTGAGGCTACCGTAGGTTTCGTAGGCGACGGTGAAGGGGCCGAGGTCGACCCCGCAATCCAGTCGGATAGGCTTGTCGCCGCCCAACTCGACCGTCATGCCTCGCGAAATCGAAAGCTGTGTGCCCTTGGTCAACTGCGCTTGATCCTCGCCGTCCATCGGTCTGTTTCCGAGCCTCGGGATTGCTAGGAGCGGGGGGTGCCCGTGTCAACGTTTTCTTTGCTTTTAGGCGGGGCCGGGACTATCACTATGCCTCTTGTTTCACTGGGAAGACGCCATGCCTGGGGACCCTATCGCCGTGAAGTCGCTGGAGGATCTGCGACGGGCGATCGACCGTATCGACGACACCATGCTCGACCTGCTTCTCGAACGCACCGCCGTGGTCGAGCAGGTCGGCGCCGCCAAGCGGGCCGAGGCTCAGGCCGCCGGATTGCCTCCGGCGGACGACGATGTCTTCCTGCGCCCGGGACGGGAAATGGCGATCCTGCGCCGCCTTCTGGCACGCCACGACGGTCGTTTCCCCAAAGCCGTGATCGTCCGCATGTGGCGGGAGTTGTTTTCGGCCCTGGTCGCCCTTCAGGGACCGATGACCGTGGCCGTCTACATGCCCGAACGCGGGGCCGGCTTCCTGGAGCTGGCGCGCGACCAGTACGGCGCCTATACCCCGACGACCACCTCGCAGACGGCGGGGGCGGTGGTGCGCGCGGTGACCGAGGGCGAGGCCGCCGTGGGAATCGTCCCGCTGCCGCGCCTGGAAGATGAAAGCGCCTGGTGGCCGATGCTGATCTCCGGCGTCGCCCGCACGCCGCGCGTCATCGCGCGGTTGCCCGTCTGCGGCCCCGGTGACGGACGTGGCGACGGGGTCGAGGCGCTGGCCATCGCCCGCCTTGATCAAGAAGAAACCGGCGACGACCGCACCCTGATCGCCATCGAGGCCGCCGCCGACCTGTCGCGCGCCGGTCTTCGGGCCGCCGCCGAGGCGGCGGGCGTCCCGGTGCTGGAGGTCATGGAC
>CAZFRK010000307.1:0-3931 GCA_964521375.1 uncultured Rhodobacterales bacterium | reverse complement strand
TTCGAGCTGTCGCGGGCGGCCATCCAGGTGGTGGTGGTCGGCGCCCCGGAGGACCCCGGCACCGAAGCCCTGCGGGCGGCGGCCCTGCGCGCGCCCTGCCCGTCGCTGGTCCTCCAGACGGTCGACCCGGCCACCCCCCTGCCCGACGGGCACGCCGCCGCCGGAAAGACCCTGGTGGACGGGCGGGCGGCGGCCTACGTCTGCGTCGGCCCGACCTGCTCCGCCCCGGTGACCGACGCGGCGACGTTGCGGGCCAGGCTGGCGGAAGGCTACTCTAGCCCCTAGTCATCCCAGGAGGGTCCGCCCCGGTGACCGACGCGGCGACGTTGCGGGCCAGGCTGGCGGAAGGCTACTCTAGCCCCTAGTCATCCCAGGAGGGTCCGCCCGTGCCGCAACTCAGCTTCAACACGCCCCTTGGCCCGCTCACCGTCACGGCGGAGGACGAGGCCATCGTGTCCGTCGATTGGGGCTGGGCGGCGGAGGTCGAGGAAACGACGCTTCTGACGGCGGCGCGCGACCAGATCCAGGACTATTTCGACGGCGCGCGGAAGACCTTCGACCTGCCGCTGGCGCCGCCGGGGACGGCCTTTCAGCGCCGTGTCTGGCACGCCATGAGCGGCATCGGCTACGGTCAGATCATCACCTACGGCGAACTGGCCGAGGCTGTGAAATCGGCGCCGCGCGCCATCGGTCAGGCCTGCGCCCGCAATCCACTGCCCATCCTGGTGCCCTGTCACCGCGTCCTTGGGCAGGCCAACGGCGGCCTAGGCCATTATTCCGGACCGGACGGACCCGACGACCTGGACAGCAAGACGCGGCTTCTGCGCCTGGAAGGGGCCTCCCTGCCCGCCTCCGCCGCCTGAGCCGATCCCGATATCCCCCGATCGCAGGAGAACCATCCCATGGCAACCGCCATCCGTATCCACCAGACCGGTGGCCCCGAGGTCCTGTCCGTCGATACGGTCGACCTGAGCGCCCCCGGTCCCGGCGAAGTGCGTCTGCGTCAGGGCGCGGTGGGCGTCAACTATATCGACACCTACCAGCGGTCCGGCCTCTATCCCCTGCCGTCTCTGCCCTTCGGCATCGGCATGGCGGGCGCGGGCGAAATCGTCGCCGTCGGCCCCGACGTCACCCATGTCGCCGTCGGCGACCGCGTTTGTTACGGGCACGGAACGCCGGGTGCCTACGCCGACGAACGCATCATGCCCGCCCATGTGCTGGTCCAGACGCCGGACGCCATCGCCGACGCCATCGCCGCCGGGATGATGCTGCGCGGCATGACCGTGCAATACCTGGTCCGTCGCACCTTTCCGGTCCAGCCCGGCCAATTCGTCCTGTTCCACGCCGCCGCCGGGGGCGTCGGCCAGATCGCCTGCCAGTGGCTGAAGCATATTGGCGCCCGCGTCATCGGCACCGTCGGCTCCGACGAAAAGGCCGAGATCGCCCGCCGCAACGGCTGTGAGTTCCCGGTGGTCTATACCCGCGACAACTTCCGCGAGGCCGTCATGGAAATCACCCAAGGCGCCGGTGTGCCGGTGGTCTATGACGGCGTCGGCAAGGCGGTCTTCGAGGACTCCATCAAGTCCCTATCGAAGCTGGGCATGTATGTGCAGTTCGGCAACGCCTCCGGTCCCGTGGACCCGGTGCCGCCGCTGATGCTGGCGCAGAACGGCAGCCTGTTCCTGACCCGCCCCACCCTGATGGATTACGTGTCGCGCCGGGACTGGCTGGAAACCACGGCCAACGAGCTGTTCGAGGTTGTCGCCTCCGGCGCCGTGTCGGTGGAAATCGGCCAGACCTATCCCCTGGCCGAGGCCGCCCAGGCCCACCGTGACCTGGAGGCCCGTAAGACGGTCGGCTCGACGGTCCTTCTCCCCTAAGCCCGGCCCGCCACGCCGGACCACCGTGTTTCACGTGAAACAAGGGCGCCCTCCCATCGGAGCGGCGCCCTTTTCATTCTCCCGACCCGGCGCTCAATCCCGCCGTCGGCGCAGCAGAACGTAAAACGCCCCCTGTCCGCCATGCTGGGGCTGGGCCGGGGTATAGGCCAGGATCAAGGGGCGGACCATGGCATCGCCGAGCCAATGGGGCAGTGATCGGCGGATCACCCCTTCGCCGCGCGTTCCCTTGCCGGTGATGACCAGGACACACCGCCGCCCCTGCACCGCTCCGGCCCGCAAGAACCCGGTCAAGGCGCCATGCGCCTGCTCCAGGGTCATGCCGTGAAGGTCGATGCGCCCGTCGATCTCCATGCGTCCCCGCCGGAAGCGATCCGCCGTACGCCGGTCGATCCCCGCCATGTCCCCCGGACGCAATCCCGGGATGGCCCGCTGAACCCGCACCGACGGCTCGCCGGTCGCCCGTTGCCCAACTCCAAGGGTCGAAGGGACAGACGGGTTGGAGGGCGGGGCGGTGATCGCCGTGGTGGCCCTGAAGCGCCGGGCCGGAGACTCCGGAGCGGTCGAGGTCGCCGATGCCGCCTCTTCTCCCGCCGTCTCAGCGCCGTCGGCCTTGGCCGCGACCCGGTCCTGGACCAGGGGCGTGGCGTCCTTGACCACCGCCTGCCAGAGCGCCGTCTCCTCGACCGTCGGCTGGCGTTTACGGCGCCGACTCATCGATCACGATCACGTGAACCCGTCGGGGACCGTGCGCCCCGAGCTGTATGGTTTGTTCGATATCGCCGGTGCGCGAGGGACCGGTGACCAGATTGACCGTCCGCGGCACGGCCCCGCCGTCACGCCCGCGCAGGGCCGCCCAGGCGTCCTCGTAGCCGTCGACGACCATCCCGGCGGGCACGCAGATCACGTGGATGTCGGGCAGGAAATTCAGCGAGGTCGGTGTTTCCGGACCCGAAAACAGCATGACGCTGCCGGTCTCGGCCAGTCCGGCCACGGCGACCGTCACACCGACCATGTCCTGTGGCAGGGCGGGACCGCGGCGAACCGTGAAAAGCTCTCGTTCCGCTATCGCATCAAGCCGCCGATCCGGGGCCACCGCCACGTCGGTCGGCAAATTGTGGGCCGCCAGATAGGTGGCCAGGGCACCGGGGACGTCGGCCCAGGCGGCCACTCGGTCGGTGGTCGCGGCGACGGTCTCCAACTTGGCGCGGAAGCGGCTCAGGCGCGCCTCGGCGTCTTCGTCGGGCGGCGCCATGGCCGGTTTGAGTCCCACCGGATGGTCGCGCAGACGGGCTTCCAGGGCCTCCCGACGATGATCGGAAAGCGGACCGCGGCCCAGCGCCGAGCGGATGCCCGAAAGGATTGCGTCGCGTCCGTCGGCCATCTCAGCCCCTCTCATCAAAGATATCACCGTCGCGCGACCCGCCCCCGTCCCGGCGATCAACGGCGGTGTCCGGGGTAAAGGCGGCCCTGGACAGTTCCTCGTCCACCGGATTGACCGACGCATCGGGCAGGTTTCGACGCACGAAGTTCCGCCAGTTCCCGTCCGGGGCGGCGCAGACCGTGCGCGGCTGGTCGGCCAGCGAAATACCGATCCCGCCGTAGGCCCAGATGGTCTGGAAGGTCCGGACATCGCGCAGGACCCAGATGATGGCGCGATAGCGTACCTGATGCTCGACCCAGGGCCGCAGGCCGACGACGAACAGCGCCACCGACAGCACCAGGGCCACCGTCCCGGCGATCAGCCCGGCGATCAGCAGGATGAACAGGGAAAAGAGCAACAGGGCGATCAACGGTCCGACCGCTTCCCAGGGATTGAAGACGGGGCTTTCCGGCGCGTTGAGCTTCGTGTGGTCGGTATAGATGGTGATCAGGTTGCGCTCATGCGCCGCCTTCAGACGGGCATAGAGGTCCTGCTCTTCCTTCGAGACGCGCGCCATGGGATCAGCCCCCGCCCCGCGCCCGTCGGCGATACTGGTCCATGAAGGTGCCGCCGGCGGGCGGCACGGCCATGTCGCGGCTGTCCGTCCAGG
>CAZFRK010000306.1:0-3936 GCA_964521375.1 uncultured Rhodobacterales bacterium | reverse complement strand
TGCAGGTCGACACGC
Source organism: uncultured Rhodobacterales bacterium (assembly GCA_964521375.1). Lineage (GTDB taxonomy): Bacteria > Pseudomonadota > Alphaproteobacteria > Rhodospirillales > Rhodospirillaceae > CAZFRK01. The sequence goes on along the minus strand of CAZFRK010000306.1, from coordinate 3,921 downwards.
CGCACGCCATGTACGAATACCCCAACACCCGCTTCGTGGCGGAGTTCTTCGGCAGCGTGAACCTGTTCGAGGGCACGCTGATCGAGGACCACCCCGACCATGTGGTCATCGACTGCCCCGACCTCGACCGCCCGGTCTACGTGGGCCACGGCGTCGCGGCGCGCGAAGGCGGCGCCGTCTTCGCCGCCATGCGGCCGGAAAAGGTCCTGTTGTCCAAGGACAAGCCCCAGGACGCCGACTTCAACGTGTCGGCGGGCGTGGTCGAGGACATCGTCTATCTGGGCGGCGAATCGATCTATCTGGTGCGCCTGGACACCGACCGCCTGATGCGCGTCGCCACCCACAACCTGACCCGCGTCCACGAGGCCGAGATCACCTGGGAGGACCGGGTGCACGTCTCGTGGAAGAACGAGAACGTGGTGGTCCTGACGTCATGACCGAGCCGACCCCCAGCCACCCGCCATCGCGCGAATACAACACGCTGTTCAAGCGGCGCCTGGGTATTCGCGGCAAGGGGATGGTCATCGCCGTGCCCTACGCGTGGCTGCTGCTGTTCTTCCTGACGCCCTTCCTGATCGTCCTGAAGATCAGCTTCGCCGAATTCCAGATCGGCATTCCGCCCTATACCCCGCTGGTGGAATGGGTGGAAGACACCTATCTGCAACTCCGCCTGTCGCTGGGCAGCTACTACTACCTGCTGGAAGACCCGCTCTATGTGGCGGCCTATCTGAATTCGCTGAAGATCGCCGCCATCTCCACGGCGCTGGCGCTGGTCGTCGGCTATCCCATGGCCTACGGCATCGCGCGCGCCGGCCAGTCGACGCGCAACGCCCTTCTGCTGCTGGTCATGCTGCCCTTCTGGACCAGCTTCCTGATCCGCGTCTACGCCTGGATCGGCATCCTGAAGAACAACGGCCTGCTCAACAACGCGCTGATGGGCCTGGGCGTCATCGACCAGCCGCTGGAAATCCTCAATACCGAGATCGCGGTCTATATCGGCATCGTCTACAGCTACCTACCGTTCATGATCCTGCCGCTCTACGCCAATCTGGAAAAGATGGACCTGTCGCTGCTGGAAGCGGCCATGGACCTGGGATGCCGCCCCTGGCAGGCCTTCGTCAAGGTGACCCTGCCGCTGTCCATGCCGGGCATGGTCGCGGGCTGCATGCTGGTCTTCATTCCGGCGGTGGGCGAGTTCGTCATCCCCGACCTTCTGGGCGGCGCCGACAGCCTGATGATCGGCAAGGTCCTGTGGTCGGAGTTCTTCAACAACCGTGACTGGCCCGCCGCCTCGGCGGTGGCCATCGCCATGCTGGTGTTCCTGGTGCTGCCGATCGCCCTGTTCCAGCGGTATCAATTGGCCCAGGAAGAGAAGGCGCGGGAGGGCAACTCATGAAGAGCCGCTCCCCGTTCCTGATCTCGGCCATGGCCTTCGGCTTCGCCTTCCTCTACGTGCCGATCCTGCTGCTGGTCGTCTATTCCTTCAACGAATCGCGGCTGGTCACCGTGTGGGGCGGCTTCTCGACCCGCTGGTACGGCGAGCTGTTCAACAACGGCCAAATCCTGGAGGCCGCCAAGACCAGCCTGCTGGTGGCCGTCACCACGGCGACCCTGGCCACCGCGCTGGGGACCATGGCCGGTCTCATCCTGGCGCGCTTCGGGCGCTTCCGGGGCCGCACGCTGTTCACCGGCATGATCACCGCGCCGCTGGTCATGCCCGAGGTGGTGACGGGCCTGTCGATCCTGCTGCTCTTCGTCGCCCTGGAACAGATCATCGGCTGGCCCGACGGGCGCGGCGTAACCACCATCACCATCGCCCACGTCACCTTCACCATGGCCTATGTGGCGGTCATCATTCAGGCCCGTCTGGCGCAGATGGACGAAAGCGTCGAGGAGGCGGCCCTGGATCTGGGCGCCCGCCCGGCCAAGGTCTTTTTCCTGATTACCCTGCCCATCATCGCCCCGGCCCTGCTGTCGGGTTGGTTGCTGGCCTTCACCCTGTCGCTGGACGACCTGGTCATCGCCAGCTTCACCGCCGGTCCCAGTTCGACCACCCTGCCGATGGTGGTCTTTTCCAGCGTGCGCCTGGGCGTGACGCCGGAAATCAACGCCCTGGCGACCCTGCTCATCGTTTTCGCCGCCGTCACCATCGGGCTGGCCGCCTGGATCATGGCGCGCGGCGAGAAGAAGCGCGCCCGCGCCATGGCCAAGGCCCTGCGGGAGCAAGAGGTCGTCTAGAGTAAATCCCCAGCGCGCTTTACCGTTGACGGCGGCGCGCCGCCCGTCCCACACTGGCGCCACGTTCCAAGGGGTGCCTCCGCGCGGAGGCTGAGATCCGGTTTGGCCGGGAACCCTTGAACCTGATCCGGGTCATACCGGCGGAGGGATGGAACACGCGGCCCCGCCCCGGGTCCGCGACGCGCCCATCAAGGCGTTCTCCCAACCGGCCACCCGGGTCTTCCGTGACCAGTCAGCCGTGGGAGACCCCGCCATGAACAAGCCCCTGCCCATCACCGCCCTGACCACCGGCCCCCTGCCGGGATCGGAAAAGGGCCATGTCCGCACCGATAGCGGCCTCGACGTGCCGTTCCGTCAGGTCGCGCCGCATCCCTCGTCCGGGGAGCCGCCGCTGCGCCTCTACGACACCTCCGGTCCCTATACGGACCCGAGCCAGCGCATCGACATCGGCGCCGGTCTGCCGCGACCGCGCGACGCCTGGCTGCGCACGCGCCGCGACCTGGAAGCCTACGACGGGCGCCAGGTGAAACCCGAGGACAACGGCAACGTCGGCGACGCCCAGGCCGTGCCGCCCTTCCCCGTCGCCCATCGCCCGCTGCGCGCCGTCGGTGGCCGGGCCGTCACCCAATTGGCCGCCGCCCGTGCCGGGGTCGTCACGCCCGAAATGGAGTTCGTCGCCGTGCGAGAGAACCTGGGCCTCGCCCAGCGCCGCGAGCTGGGCCTGTCGAGCGAGCGTGACGGTCAGCCCTTCGACGCCGCCATCCCCGACGAGATCACCCCCGAATGGGTGCGCGACGAAGTGGCGGCGGGCCGCGCCATCATCCCCGCCAACATCAACCACGCCGAACTGGAACCCATGGCCATCGGCCGGAATTTCCTGGTCAAGGTCAACGCCAACATCGGCAATTCGGCGGTCACCTCGGGCGTCGCCGAGGAAGTGGAAAAGATGGTCTGGGCCATCCGCTGGGGCGGCGACACGGTCATGGACCTGTCGACGGGCCGCAACATCCACCACATCCGCGAATGGATCCTGCGCAACAGCCCGGTTCCCATCGGCACCGTGCCGCTCTATCAGGCCCTGGAAAAGGTCGGCGGCGTGCCCGAGGATCTGACCTGGGACCTCTACCGCGACACCCTGATCGAGCAATGCGAGCAGGGCGTGGACTACTTCACCATCCACGCCGGTCTACGGCTGCACCATATCCCCCTGACCGCTAAGCGCGTGACCGGAATCGTGTCGCGCGGCGGGTCGATCATGGCCAAGTGGTGCCTGGCCCATCACCAGGAAAACTTCCTCTACAGCCGTTTCGCCGACATCTGCGACATCCTGCGCGCCTACGACGTGGCCTTCAGCCTGGGCGACGGCCTGCGTCCCGGCTCCCAGGCCGACGCCAACGACGCCGCCCAGTTCGCCGAACTTCAGACGCTGGGGGAACTGGCGCGGGTGGCCTGGGACCACGACTGCCAGGTGATGATCGAAGGCCCCGGCCATGTGCCCATGCACAAGATCCAGGCCAACATGACCGAACAGCGCAAGCATTGCGGCGAGGCGCCGTTCTACACCCTGGGCCCCATCGTCACCGACATCGCGCCGGGCTACGACCACATCACCAGCGCCATCGGCGCCGCCATGATCGGCTGGATGGGCACGGCCATGCTCTGCTACGTGACGCCCAAGGAACA
>CAZFRK010000305.1:0-3938 GCA_964521375.1 uncultured Rhodobacterales bacterium | reverse complement strand
ATCTGCCCGCCGTCGCGGGCGGCGCGGCGCTTCTTGATCTCGAAGACCATCGAGGCGTAATGGCTGAACCCCTTGATGGACATGGTTTCCGGGTCCACGCGGGCGAGAACGTCCAGATCGACGAAGCTGTCGTTGAGCGGCGTGATCAAGGTGTCCGAATAGGAATGCCCGGCCCGCGACAGGTAGGTGTCGGCGCCCGGCGTGTCGATGACGATGGTGTCGCAACGCGCCTTCAGGTCGTCGAGAAGGTCACGCAGCTTTTCCTCGTCCATGGCCTGGTTGCCGGTCGGCAGGACGGCGTAATGCTCGGGCATGGGCAGGGACAGGCTGCGGCGGTCGGCATAGACCTGCCGGTTCTCGATGTAGCGGGTCAGCGTCGCCTGGCGGGCGTCCAGGTCGATGGTCGCCACCTTCAGGCCGCCGCGCAGCAGGCTGACGATCAAATGCATGGAGACGGTGGACTTCCCCGACCCGCCTTTCTGGTTGCCGATGGTGATGATGTGAGCGGCGTCACGCGCCATGACGATTATCCTCCCGCCACCGGCCGCACCCAGACGGTGGCGTCGTGGAAGACGCCGCCGCCGTGCGGTGGGGCCGCGTCCGACCCGATGAGCGTGTTGATGCCGGTACCCTCTGGGAAGGCGCCACCGGGCCAGATGCTTTCCACCACCACGACGCCGCGCCGCAGGCCGTCGAAGGCGCGCGCCGACAGGGTCAGGGCGCCGCGGCGGTTGCCCATGACCACCATGGCGTCGTCGGCCAAGCCCAGGCCGTCCAGGTCGTCGGGATGCATCAGCACCCGCGGGCGTCCCTCGGCGGTGGTGCTGGTGGGCGTCTCGGTGAAGCTGGTGTTGAGGAAATTGCGTGCCGGAGCGGTCACCAGCCGGAAGGGATGGTCGCCGTCCGCGGGCTCGTTCAGGGCCACGAAGTCGGGCAGGCGCGGCAGGGCCTCGCCACCCTCGCCCCAGTCGGCGGCGAAATGGAACCGCCCGTCGGCGTGGCCGAAGCGGCCCGCCCGCAGGTCCGCGTCCTGTTCCTCGCCCCACACGTGGGCCGCGCCGCCGCAGATGGCGTCGGCGTCCAGGCCGGTCGGCGCCAACGACGCCTTGACCAGATCCCAGGCCTCGGCGCGAAAGCCGGGATGGCGGTCGGCGATGCCCAGGCGCTCGGCCAGGGCGTTGACGACCTCGTGGTTGGGGCGCGCCTCGGCGTGACGGTCGATGACCGCGCGGGCGGTCTGGACGCTGTAATGGCCGTAGGCCGTGTAGAGGTCGTCGTGCTCCAGGAAGGTGGTGGCCGGGAGAACGACGTCGGCGTAGCGGGCCGTATCGGTCAGGAACTGCTCGTGGACCACCAGGAACAGGTCGTCGCGCAGCAGTCCCTCGCGGACCAGGACGCTTTCCGGGGCGACGACGGCGGGATTGGAGTTCTGGACCAGCATCGCCGTCACCGGCGGCCCGTCGCCCAGGTCGCGGGCGTCGCCGGTAAGGGCCGGACCAATGCGGCACATGTCGATCACCCGCGTCGACGGGTCGGGCGTCCCCTGGATGGCCGCCCCGTCCAACCCCAGAAGGCCGCCGCTGGCCGCCTGCAAGGCGCCGCCGCCGGTCTCGGCGCCCCACGCCCCGGTGACGGCGGGCAGGCAGGAGACGGCATGCAGGGAAGCGGCGCCGTTGCGCTGGCGCGACAATCCGTAGCCGATGCGCAGGAAGGCCCGCTTGGTGCCGCCGTAGAGGTGGGCGAACGCCTCGATCTCGGCGGCGGGAACACCGCTGACGGCCTCGGCCCAGGCCGGTGTTCGGCTGGCGAGATGCGCCTCCAGGTCATCGGGCACGTCGGTGTGGGCGGCCATCCAGGCGCGGTCGGCCAGACCGTCGCGCAGCAGGACGTGCATGACGGCGCAGGCGATGGCGGCGTCGGTGCCGGGGCGCGGCATCAGGTGGAGGTCGGCCTTCTCGGCGGTCGCCGTGCGGTAGGGATCGACCACCACCAGCTTGGCGCCGCGCGCCTTGCGGGCCTTGGCGATCCAGTTCATGACGTGGACCTGGGTGTTGACCGGGTTGCCGCCCCACACGACGATCACCTCGGCGTCGGCCATGCGGCGGGGGTCGGACCCCGCGTAGACGCCGGTCCCGGCGGTCCAGCCCGCCTTGGCGATGGTCGAACAGATGGTGTGCTTCTGACCCGAGGCCCCCAGCCCGTGACGGAACCGTTCGATGGCCCCGCGCTGCACGTGCCCCATCGTGCCCGCGTAGGCATAGGGCCAGACCGTCTCCGGGCCGTGCGCCTCCATGGCCCGGCGGAAGCCGTCGGCGACCAGCGTCAGGGCGGTGTCCCAGGAGATCGGCTCGAACCGTCCGGAGCCCTTTGGCCCGACGCGCCGCAAGGGCGTCGACAGGCGGGCCGGATGGTGGTGACGCTCGGCGTAGCGGGCGACCTTGGCGCAGATCACGCCGTCGGTGTAGGGATGCGGCGCCCCGCGCAGCCGGCCGACCCGCTCTTCCCCCGTCGGGGTCGTTTCGATATCCACCAGAAGCGTGCAGCCCGACGGGCAGTCATGCGGGCAGACGGACCCCGCCTGACGGCGCCCGGCGGGACCGCGGGAATCGGTGTCCTTGGGCGCGATCGCGTCCATAGCGTCCCTCTCGGACCAGAGAAATACTAGATATTGCGGGCAACACCCCTGCTCCCCACACAATGCGGCAGAGTAATCGTCTTCGCGAGTTCCGGCAAGCATCCTACCGCGATCAGCGCCCCCGCGAATGCCCGCACCGTTATCGCTCAAGGCATTTCCCTGAACACGGCTTTTCAAACCATGCGGGAGGCCGCCTTGCCGATTGAAGCCCTCCCAGGCTTGGTGTACACAGAAAGCCCTAGAAACTGGCACTCGGGTGTGGTCTTCCCCCGCCATCCGAGGCCGACCCCGGCACCAAAGACCCGCGACGCGGGACGGCGCCCCTGGGGTTCCACGAAAAGCCGGGTTGTCCGGCAGCGGATGAGAGCGATATCAATATCATGAACAAGCTTGCCTTGCCCATCGCGGCCATGATCGCCGTCGTGGTCAGTTCCAATATTCTGGTCGGTTATCCCATCAACGACTGGCTGACCTGGGGCGCCCTGACCTATCCCGTGGCGTTCCTGATCACGGACCTGACCAACCGCCAGTTCGGCCCCCGAACGGCCCGCCGCGTGGTGCACGTGGGCTTCGCCTGCGCCGTCGTCCTGTCCGCCGTGCTGGCCGACGCCCGGATCGCCTTCGCTTCCGGGTCGGCCTTCCTGGCCGCCCAACTGCTCGACATCGCGATCTTCGACCGCCTGCGTGGACGCGCCTGGTGGCAGGCGCCGCTGGCGTCCTCGGTGATCGGCTCGGCGGTGGACACGGGGCTGTTCTTCTTCCTGGCCTTCGTCGCCACCCCGGTTCCCTGGATGACCCTGGCGGCGGGCGACTACGCGGTGAAGCTCGCCCTGGCCCTGACCATGCTGGTGCCCTTCCGGGCCGCCGCCGGTCTGGCCATGGCGCGCGGAACCTGACGGCGGAGCGGAGGCGCGGCATGGCCGTATCGAGCGAGGACCGGGCCGAGATCGACCGCTTCCTGCGGGTCCTGGAGACCCGCATCCGGGAGCTGGCGGAAAGCACCGCCAGCCTGCCCCGGTCGGCGGAGGACATCCGGGGACGCCTGCGGTTCGCCGACTACGTCCACAGCCGCGACCTCAGCTCCGAATGCTGGGCCTTTTCCATCGTCATCGAACGGCGAATCGAGCTTTACACCGGCCAGGACGCCGAGGAACTGCGGCACCGCTTCGAACAACTGACCGTGACCATCTGGGCGACCCTGCTGGACTGCTCGTTACAGTTCCTCAATGCCCTGTCGCGCGAATCCCACCTGCCGCTCGGCTCGCGGGAGGTCTTCGTGCGCGAGATCAAGACCCTCTACGAC
>CAZFRK010000304.1:0-3953 GCA_964521375.1 uncultured Rhodobacterales bacterium | reverse complement strand
CCGTCGATGACCATGGCATGGCCGTCGGCCCGCAGGTCGTCGCGCAGGCGCTGGTATTGGGCCAGATTGGTGAAGATATCGATGACCTGCACCTCGACCACCATCTTGCGGTCGCCCATGCGGCCCATCAGACGCCGAAACGCCGGTCCCTCGACGCTTTCCAGGTTGAGGTTGAGGCTGACCCGCGGCGTGCCCGCCAGGATCGGCGCGTCGGGCAGGGCGCCCAGGATGGCCTGATCGAGGCCGCGCGAGAATTCCTGGAACAGCCAGCGGTCGGCGAAAAGGTCTGTTTCGGGCGCCACGGCGGCGCGCAGGTCCACCATGGACACGGTGAATTCGTCGAACAGCACCCGGCCCCGGCGATCGTCGCCGATGCGGACGCAGGGCTGACGGCGCAGGTAGCCGTAGATGTTCAGGGCCTGGAGACGAGTCGCCAGATCCTCCATTTCCGAGGGCTGCAACGGCCCCGGCGGGGGCTTTTCGCGCATCTTCTCCTGGCGGCGCACCTCCGCCGAGGCCAGCAGCGAGTGGGCGACCTCGATCAGCTCGTCGTAGTCCACCTCGAAGGCATACCAGGACACGAAGGGATCGTAGTCGTCGTCGAAATCCTCGAAGGACAGGGGATCCTGGTCGAACAGCGACCGCACGCGATGGACCACGGCGTCCACCTCGTCCTCGGGCATGTCGCGCCCCAGCACCATGATGTCGCCGTTGGACAGGGCGAAGACACGGACGCCCGCCGTGATCTCCAGCGGCGCGAACAGGCGGGCGGCGATGCGCAGGTAGGTGGGTGGACGGTTGACCGGCAAAAGTTGCGACAGGTGCAGATGCACCGCCGTGCGCCCGGCCGGGGTCCGGCCGAACCGTTCGATGGTATCCACCAGCTCGCGTTCTGCTTGCGAGGGATCGCGTTCCTGTACCATTCGGCTTCTGCTCCCAAGGTCCCCCCATGAGACCTGAAAACCGATGGTTTGAAAAGAGCTTGCCGGAGCCGTTGCCGCGCGGACACGGCGGCGCTACCCTGCGGCCTCGTCCCGCCGCCTTCCTGTCAGAGTCTCCGATGACCGACCGCCATTCCCTGCTCGCCCGCCATGTCGACGCCTTCGCCGAGGCCACGGTGATTTGCGTCGGCGATATCATGCTCGATCGGTTCATCAGCGGCGACGTCGACCGCATCAGTCCGGAAGCCCCCATCCCCGTCCTGCGGGTCGGGCGCGAGACGGCCATGCTGGGCGGCGCCGGAAACGTGGTGCGCAATCTGGTCGGCCTGAAGGTCCGCACGCGCTTCCTGTCGGTGGTCGGCGACGACGCCTGCGGCTGCGAGGTGGCCGAGCTTCTGTCCACCCTGCCCGACGTGGAGCCGGTGCTGCAGGTGGAGCCGGGGCGCCAGACGCCGCTGAAGGTGCGCTATCTGGCCGGGACGCAGCAGCTTCTGCGCGCCGACCACGAAACCGTGCGGGCCATCCGCGACCTGGACGCCGACCGCATGGCCGGGGCCGCCGAGGCCATGCTGGCCGAAGCCGCCCCCGGACGTTGCGTCCTGGTGTTGTCGGACTACGGCAAGGGCGTCTTGACCGACAGCCTGCTGCGCCGCCTGATCGACGCCGCGACGGCCCACGGCGTGCCGGTGGTGGTCGATCCCAAGGGCCGGGATTTCGCGCGCTACCGGGGCGCCACCTTCGTCACCCCCAACCGCAAGGAACTGGCCGAGGCCACCGACCTGCCCACGGCCACCGACGCCGAGGTGGTGGCCGCCTGCCGGGCGGTCATCGACGGCGGCGGCCTGAAGGGCGTCCTGGCGACGCGCAGCCAGGACGGCATGACGCTGATCGCCGACGAAGGCGGGGCCATCCACCATCTGCCCGCCGAGGCGCGCGAGGTGTTCGACGTCTCCGGCGCCGGGGATACCGTGGTCGCCACCCTGGCCGCCGCGCTCGCCGCCGGGGTCCCGGCCCCCGACGCCGCCCAGTTGGCCAACGTCGCCGCCGGGATCGTCGTCGGCAAGGTGGGCACCGCCGCCGTCCACGCCGCCGAACTGGTCGACACCCTGCATCACCAGGACCTGAACGACGCGGAATCCAAGGTGCTGCCGCTGGACCGCGCCGTCGAGCGCGCCGAGGCCTGGCGGCGGCGCGGCTTGGTGGTGGGCTTCACCAACGGCTGCTTCGACCTCTTGCATCCCGGCCACCTGTCCCTGCTGCGTCAGGCCCGCGCCGCCTGCGACCGCCTGATCGTCGGCGTCAACGGCGACGCCTCGGTCAAGCGGCTGAAGGGCGACAGCCGTCCCATCCAGACCGAGGCCGCCCGATCGGCCATCCTGGCGTCACTGGCGATGGTGGACATGGTGGTGATCTTCGGCGCCGACACGCCGCTGGAGCTGATCCGGGCGTTGCGCCCGCGGGTGCTGGTCAAGGGCGCCGACTACACCGTCGAGACGGTGGTCGGCGCGGCGGACGTCCAGGGATGGGGCGGGCGCGTGGTGCTGGCCGATCTGGAACCCGGCCAATCGACCACCGCCACCATCGACCGCATGGCGCGATAGGGCCGGCGGCGGGCGCCGAGCGCCCGCTGACCACCGACCGCGCCCAAGGCGGTCTGGAAAAGGGGTTTCCCATGTCGCCCTGGCAAGCCCAGATCCTTTATGCCCTGGCATGGCTGTCCTTCGGGGCCGGGCAGTCCCTCCTGGCGACGGCGGGCGCCCATCGCCGCATGACGGATTGGTTCGGGCGCGCCTACCGACTGGTCTACAACGGCGTCGCCGCGGTGCATCTGCTGGCCGTCCTGGCGGTCGGCCACGGGCTGGTGGGTCCGGAAGCCGGGTTCGCGCTTCCCGCCTGGGCGGAGGCGGCCTTGGCCGCGCTGGCGCTGATCGGCGGCGTCCTGTTCCTGGTCAGCCTGCGCTACTACGACACGGGATTGCTGACCGGCCTGCGGCAATGGCGCGAGGGGCCGCGCGGCGACGAGAGCGAACCGCTGACCCTGACCGGCCCGCACCGCCTGGTCCGCCACCCCCTCTACGCCACCGGCTTTCTCATTCTCTGGGGCCGGGCGGTGGACCCGCTGGGGCTGGCGACGGCGGTCTGGGTCTCGCTCTATCTGGTCATTGGCGCCGCCTTCGAGGAACGCAAGTTGCTGCGCCGCCACGGCGCCGCCTACGCGGCCTATCGGCGGCGGGTTCCCGCCTTCGTGCCGTGGCGGGGGATCATGCCTCCGCCGACGCCCTGAGCGCCGCCGCGCGGGCGAAGGCCAGCGTCACCGCCTTGCGGCGCGCGGCGTGCAGGCGGTCGCCGCGCCACGGACGGATCACCACCGCCTCGAAGCCGTCGGACAGCAGCAGGCCGACGTCCTCGGGCAACGCCTCGCGCGGGAAGTCGGCGTCCACGGCGAAGGCGAAGGCGTCGCAATAAGGCAGGTACTCCCGCCACTTGCCGTCGGCGCGGAAGTCGGGCAGGCCGCTCTTGACCTCGACGATCAGCACCTCCCCCGAGGCCGACAGCGCCATGACGTCGGCCCGCCGCCGGTTGGCCAGCCGGACCTCCGTCAAGGGCGCGAAACCCCAGGACTGCAACTGGCGCACCACGCCACGCGTGATACGCTCGGTGGGACTGTCGGCCCCCGCGGGGGCGGGACGCAAAACGTTCATTCTTCGTTCTCCGACGGCCAAGATAGACTGGCCGCCGGTCGAAATCCAGCCAGGCCCCAGGCCTGGACAATCCGCATGCCGGGAGGTTCAGCATGAAGGTGGCGATCATCGGAGCGGGCATGGTCGGTAGCGCGGCGGCCTACGCCATCGCCTTGCGCGGCGCGGCCAGCGACGTGGTCCTGGTGGACCGAAACGAGGCCATGGCCGTCGCCCAGGCCCAGGACATCCTGCACGCCACGCCCTTCGCCTACGCCACCAAGGTGCGGGCGGGCGGCTACGGTGACATCGCCGGGGCCGGGGTGGTGGTGCT
>CAZFRK010000303.1:0-3996 GCA_964521375.1 uncultured Rhodobacterales bacterium | reverse complement strand
GCCCGCGCCGTCCGGGCCGGTGATCTCGCCGAAGGGACCGTAGCCGCCGCCGGAGACGTCATGGCTTCCGTGCCCCGTCACCAACCGGGCGACGGACATTTCATTGCGGGTCAGGGTACCGGTCTTGTCGGAGCAGATGACGCTGACGCTGCCCAGGGTTTCCACCGCCGGAAGGCGGCGGATGATGGCGTTGCGCCCGGCCATGCGCTGGACGCCGATGGCCAGGGTGATGGTCATGATGGCGGGTAGGCCCTCGGGGATGGCGGCGACCGCCAGGCCGACCACGGCCAGGAACATCTCGGTCCAGGTATAGCCGTGCACCAGGACGCCATAGGCGAAGGTCACCGCCGCCAGGGCCAGGATGGCCGCCGTCAGCCAGCGGGCGAAGACCGCCATCTGGCGCAGCAGCGGCGTTTGCAGGGTCTGGACCTCGGCCAGCATGGTCGAGATGCGGCCGATCTCGGTGGCCGAGCCGGTGGCGATGGCGACGCCCGTCGCCTGGCCCGACACCACCATGGTTCCCGAATAGGCCATGGAGGCGCGTTCCGCCAGCGGCGCCTCCGGGGCGACCGGGCGGATGTCCTTGTCCACCGGCACCGATTCGCCGGTCAGCGCCGCTTCCTCGAGTCGCAGGCCCTTCGCCTGGACCAGCCGCAGGTCGGCGGGAACCCGGTCGCCGGAGGCGATCAGCACCACGTCGCCGGGCACCAGATCGGCCACCGGCACCTGTCGCCGATGGCCGTCGCGCACCACCAGCGCCGAAGGGGACAGCATGTCGCGGATGGCGTCCAGAGCCTTCTCCGCCTTGCCCTCCTGCAGGAAACCGACGATGGCGTTGATGACCACGACGCCGAAGATCACCCCGGCGTCCACCGAATGGCCGAGCAGGGTGGTGATCACCCCGGCCCCCAGCAGGACGTAGATCAGCAGGTTGTCGAACTGCGCCAGGAACCGCGTCAGCGCGCCGCGCCGGGGCGGCTCGGGCAGGACGTTGCGCCCGTGGACGGTCCGGATCTCCTCCACCCGCGCCGGCGACAGGCCGCGGGCCGGATCGACCGCCTGGGCGGCCAGGGCCGCTTCGGGCGGTTCGGCGTGCCAGGGCGGCGGCGGGGAGGTGGTCGACTCCGGGGCGGGAGACGCGGCGGAGGTGACGGAGGAGGCGGGGGACGGACGCTGGGAGGCCATGACGCCCTCCTTTCGAACGGGCGGCGACGATCTCCGCCCATTGTCCGCCCCCTACCGGCGGTCGTCCAGGGAATCCGGCGCCGCTCGCGCGGGCGCGTGGGTCTAAGGCGGCGGGCAGGCGAAGGGCGGGCGGTCGCGCACCTCAGGCGGCACGGTGTCGGGGGCGAAGGTGTCCTGGCCGCGGGTCCGGCGCCACGCCTCCAGGGCCCAGCCGACGGTCGGATAGGCCATGGCCTCCCACGGCAGGTCGTCCCAGGTGAACAGGGCGGCCTCCAGGCTTTCCTGTCCGGCGCCGTGGGCGGGCGACCGCATGGTTCCGCGATAGATCAGGTGAACCTGGCTGATGCCGGGCAGGTCGTAGACCGCCAGCAGGCCGTCGAGCCGCACCTCGGCCTCGGCCTCCTCGCGCACCTCGCGGGCGGCGCCGGTCTCGGTGCATTCGCCCAGTTCCAGGTAGCCCGCGGGCATGGTCCAGAAGCCGCGCCGCGGCTCGATGGCGCGGCGGACCATCAGGAAGCGGTCGGGGCCGTCGCCGTCGCGCCAGGTGCAGACGGCGCCGACGATGATCTTCGGGTTGCGATAGTCGACGAAACCGCAGTCGTCGCACACCATCCGCGCCCGGTCGTCGCCGGGCGGGATGCGTTCAACGGTCGGGCCGCGGGGCCGGTGGTCGCTCATCGGGTCGGCGTGCCTTGGAGAAATCGTCCCCCGAGTGTGGCCGCTCGGGCCGTCGGCCACAAGCCTTCGCCGTCGGGGCGCCGGTCAGCCGACCTTGCGGGCGGTCGTGGCGGTCGGTTTTTGCCGTACCGGGACGAGGCGCCCGTTGATTTCCTGGAATGGCAGGGGGTTGGCCATATGCCGTTCGATGCGGCTGCGCACGGCGTTGGTCGCCAGCGGCTTGACCACCAGATCGTGCACCCCGGCGCGGGTGGCCTCGGTCAGGTACTCCTTGGTGATCTCCTGCGACGGCATCAGGATGATGACCGTGCGCGGGTCGGGGTTGCCCTTGGACTCGCGCACCAGCTTGGTGAACTCCAGGCCGTTGACCGGCGCCATGGAATCGTCGACCAGCACCAGATCCGCCGGTTCGTTCCGCAACAGCTCGAAGGCTTCCTGGCCGTCGCGGGCCTCGCGGATGCTGTTGATGCCGATGGAGTTCAGGATGTTGCGCATCAGGGCGCGGAAGTTGAACTGGTCGTCGGCGACGATGACGTTCAGCTGCTCCATGGCCACCGCGCCCTGGCCGCGCGCCGGAGGGACCATGCGGGCGGCGCCCTGGGCGCAGAGGTGCGCGCCGAGCGCCTTGTCGGACTTCAGGATGTGCTGGGTCAGCCACACCTTGAGGAAGTTCAGGACGTCCTTGCCCAGCGTCGTTCCCTGGCGGTAGCCCGCCTGAATCTCGCGACACTTTTTCACCAGCAGGCGGTGTTCGCGCAGATGGCCTTCCGCCTCGGGATAGTGGGTCTCCTCCATGAGCTGCTGCTCACGGGCGAAGTGATAGGCCGTGTAGTCGATCAAGACGTTGAGCACGCTGGCGGTCATGACGTCGTCGGTGCCTTCCGTCACGGCGTCGCCCAGCATGTTGATCTGGTCGATCAGGACCTTGTGGTCGGTGTCGATGATGTCGACGCCGACGCTCAGGCTGTCGCTCCAGGTGATGATTGCCATTGTTTTCCTGCCTCCGCCCCGAAGACTGACTCCGGCCCGTGACTCGTTCACCGGGACCCGGACCATCCCGCTGAATACCGCATTTTTGCTGGGGATTGTGAGGCAGAGAGACCCTTCGCGCAATAAGACCTCCGGCGGGTTGGCTCGCTGGACAATTGTATTAAGGCGTAAGATTGAGGCGTTCCGGCCCATTGATGCGGCGCGTTCCTTGGCCGATAGTGGGCGTCCCACAGGTCACGAGGCACCCCATGAGCGACACTTCCTCCGTCGGACACCGCGACGTCACCGCCTGCGTCATCGTCATCGGCAACGAAGTCCTGTCGGGGCGGACCCGCGACGCCAACGTGCAGATGATCGGCGCCGGTCTGGCCGCCCTGGGGGTCCGCCTGCGCGAGGCCCGCGTGGTGGCCGACGACCCCGACGCCATCATCGAGGCGGTGAACGCCAGTCGTGCCCGCTACGACTATGTCTTCACCACCGGAGGTATCGGGCCGACCCACGATGACATCACGGCGGACTGCATCGCCCGCGCCTTCGGCACGGACATCGAGCGGAATCCGGAAGCCGTGCGCCGCCTGGAGAGCCATTATGGCCACGGCGACCTCAACGCCGCCCGCCTGAAGATGGCCGACATTCCGCGCGGCGCCGCCCTGATCGACAACCCGGTCAGCCAGGCGCCCGGGTTCCGTCTCGGCAACGTCTTCGTCCTGGCGGGCGTGCCGCGCATCGCCCAAGCCATGTTCGACGGCGTCAAGCACGACCTGAAGGGCGGGCGCCCGGTGCTGTCCCGGTCGGTGGCGGCCTATCTGCGCGAAGGCGACCTGGCCGAGCCGCTGGCCCGTATCCAGGGCGACTACCCGGACGTCGACCTGGGCAGCTATCCCTTCGTGCGCAACAACCGGATCGGTGTCAGCATCGTCGGGCGCGGCGTCGAGAAGGACCGCGTCGCCGCCGCCATCGCCGCCGTGGCGGCGGCCATGACCGAGCTTGGCGTGACGCCGGAGACCGAGGACCCGTCGGGAACCTCGTCGTTCTGACGGCGGTCCCGACGGGGCGGCGGTCTCCCTGCGCGTTCCTTACCACCGCCGATTGACGAACCGCCGATTGACGATGCGCAAAGACGCCGCGCTTGACCTTTCGGAT
>CAZFRK010000302.1:0-4016 GCA_964521375.1 uncultured Rhodobacterales bacterium | reverse complement strand
GCTGAAGGGGCTGGCGGCGCCGGAAGGCACCTCCATCAAGGTGGTCGAGGTGCCGCCCGGCCCGCCGGTGCTCTCCACCCTGCTGGCCGAGGTCTACGGTCCCGACGCCGAAACCCGGCGCGAGGCCGCCAACCGCATCCGCGAGGCCTTCGAGGCGGTGCCCTACGTCGTCGACGTGGACGACAGCTTCGGGCGACCGACCCAGCGCCTGCGCATCGCCATCGACCAGGAGGCCCTGGAGTTCCACGGCGTCGAGGAAGAGGCCGTCTACGACACCATCGGCGCCCTGATCGGTGGCGCCAGCGTCGGCTATTCCCATCGCGGCCAGGGCATCAACCCCATCGAGATCGCCGTGCGCCTGCCCAAGGCCGACCTGACCATGGACGAACGCCTGCTGGCGACCCCGGTGCCGGGCGCCAAGGGCATCGTCGAGCTGGGCGACGTGGTGACGGTGACCACCGAGCCGACCTCCTACACCGTCTTCCGTCGCGACGGTCACTTCGCCGAAATGATCCAGGCCGAACTGGCCGGGGAGTACGAAGCCCCCATCTACGGCATGTTCGCCGTCGAGGACCGTCTGGACGAGGCCGTCCAGGCCGGGCAATGGGACGACCTGGGCGGTCTGGATGTCGCCTACCACGGCCAGCCGCATACCGACGAGCAGGTGACCATGCTGTGGGACGGCGAATGGGAAATCACCTACGTCACCTTCCGCGACATGGGGGCCGCCTTCGCCGTCGCCATCCTCGGCATCTACCTGCTGGTGGTGGCGCAGTTCGGCTCCTTCAAGCTGCCGCTGGTGATCCTGGTGCCGGTGCCGCTGACCCTGATCGGCATCGTCATCGGCCATTGGCTGTTCAGCGCGCCCTTCTCGGCGCCGTCGATGATCGGCTTCATCGCCCTGGCCGGGATCATCGTGCGCAACTCCATCCTGCTGGTGGATTTCGTGCGCCATCTGCGCGAAGACCCCACGCGGTCGCTGCGCGAGGCCCTGGTGGAGGCGGGCGCCATCCGCTTCAAGCCGATCTTCCTGACCGCCGTCGCGGCCATGATCGGCGCCGCCTTCATCCTGCCCGACCCGATCTTCCAGGGGCTGGCGATCTCGCTGGTCTTCGGTCTGGCCTCCTCGACCGCCCTGACGCTGCTGGTGATCCCGGCCATCTACGTCTGGCTGCGCGACGACAGCCGGGGCTTCGAAGGCCACCCGCCGGAGGGCGGCGCGCCCCCCGCCGAGTGAGGGGCCGCTCCGTGATGTGACGCGGAAAGGGGACGGTGTCCGACGGGCACCGTCCCCTTTCCGTATCGCGCCGCCGTATCGCGCCGCCGTATCGCGCCGCCGTATCGCGCCGCCGTTTCGCGCCGCCGGTCCGGCGCGCCGAGGGATGGCGGATCAGGCGGCGGTCGCGCGGTCGATGGGGTGGCGCATGCGGGTTCCGACGGCGATCCGGTTCCAGATGTTGATGAGACCGGCGGCGACGATGATCCGACCGATCTCCTCGTCCGGGAAATGCGCCCGGAGGGCCTCGTAGGCGTCGTCGGGAAGACCGGCTTCGGGCAAACGGGTCAGGCACTCCGTCGCCTTCAGGACGGCCCGGTCGCGGTCGTCGAACAAGGGCGACTCCCACCAGACGGAGAGCAGGTGAAGCTGCCGCTCCGGAACGCCGTCGGCCAGGGCTTCCTTGACGTGGCGGTCGACGCAATAGGCGCACCCGTTGATCTGTGACGCGCGCAGCTTGACGAGATGCAGCAGACGGGTGTCCAGTCCGGAGCCGACGACGGCGTCGTCCAGGGCGCGGATGGCGCCGTAAAGGTCGGGGACGGTTTGGGCGATGGTTGGTCTGTCGCTCATGGTGGGGGCCTCCTTCGGGGGCTTTCGGTGCGGGGTCTGTATCGTGGATAATAATTGTCCATGATTCGGTGGCGACGTAAAGAGCCGATTTTCAGCGGTTGTGGGAGGCGCCTATGAGGCGAATGGGAGATGGCGTGGAGGCGGCGCTGCATTGCGTCCTGGCGCTGGCCGCCCTGGAAGACGGAAAGGTCTTGCCCGGCAAGAGCCTGGCGGAGTTGCACGGCCTGTCGGAAAGCTATCTGCTCAAGCACCTTCGCGCCTTGGTCGCCGCCGAGGTGGTGCGGGCGGTTCCGGGGCCGCGCGGCGGCTATCGTCTGGCCCGCCCGCCCGCCGAGATCACCCTGCTGATGGTGGTCGAGGCCATCGACGGCACCGACCCGGCCTTCACCTGCCACGAGATCCGCCGCCGGGGACCCGGCAAGTCCAAGGACCCTTGCGTCTACAAGACCGACTGCTTCATCAAGTCGCGGATGTTGGCGGCGGAAGAGGCCTGGCGAAATGCCCTGGGCGCCCAGACGGTCGCCGACCTGATGGAGGACGGGCGCCACCAGATCGACGAAGGCAACCGGCGCGCGGTCGCCGCCTTCATCGAGCAGGCGCAACGCTGACCCCCGGACGGGGCTGGCGGGCGAGGGGGACGGGAGGGGCTGGCGACGGTCGTTTTCCTGCCCCGCGTCGATGTCTCGACCGCGCTTTTCAAGCGCCGGGCTATGCCTTACCTTCGCGGCCATGATGACCCCCGCGACCGACCCCATCGACCCCACCGACCAGACCGCCGCGCTGGACCTGCTGGCCCGCCCCACCACCCACGACGGCGCCGCGCCGGAGCGCGTGGAGACCCATATCTCCGTCGTCTTCATCGGCCCGGAGCGGGTTCTGAAGCTGAAGAAGGCCGTCGATCTGGGCTTCGTCGACTTCACCACCCTGGAGGCCCGCCGGACCGCCTGCGCGCGGGAGGTGGCGCTGAACCGGCGCACCGCGCCGGACCTCTACCTGGGCGTCGCGCCCTTGTCGCGGCGGGCCGACGGAAGCCCGGCCCTCGGCGCCGTCGGGGCGGAGCCGGATGGGGAAGTCATCGATTGGGTGGTCGTGATGCGGCGCTTCGACGGCACCCAACTGTGGGATCGTCTGGCCGCGCGGCGGGCCATCACCCGCCCCATGATCCTCGACCTCGCCGAGGTGGTGGCCGCCTTCCACCAGGGCGCCGAGGAACGCCGGGACGCCGGGGGCGCCGAGGCCCTGCGCGGCACCCTGCGCGGCAACGGCGAGTCCTTCGGTCGCTATGTGGGGGAGGTGTTCCACGGCGCCCGCGTCGGCGCCCTGATCGACCGTTCCCTGGAAGAGGCCGACCGGCTGGCCGCCCTGCTGGACGCCCGCGCCGCCGACGGCAAGGTGCGTCAGGCCCACGGCGACCTGCACCTGGGAAACATCACCACCTACGACGGCCATCCGCTGATCTTCGACTGCATCGAGTTCAACGAGGCCTTCGCCGTCATCGACGTGCTCTATGATCTGGCGTTCCTGGTCATGGATCTGTGGGCGCGCGACCTGCGGCGCGAGGCCAGCCAGGTCCTCAACCACTACATGGACATCACCGGCGACCTGGACGGCCTTCCCGCCCTGCCGTTGATGATCTCCATGCGCGCCCAGATCCGCTCCCACGTCAGCGCCGCCATGGCCGTCGGCGCCGCCGAACCGGCTCCGCTGCGGGCCAAGGCGCTGGACTATCTGGCCCTGGCCGAGGAGACCCTGGCGCGTCCGGCGCCGCGGCTGGTCGCCGTCGGCGGCCTGTCGGGGTCGGGCAAGAGCCGCTGTGCCCGCGAACTGGCGCCCTCCCTGGGCGGCGTGGCGGGGGCGGTGGTGCTGCGCACCGACGTCCTGCGCAAGCGGCTCGCCGGGGTGGCCCCATGGGAGCGCCTGCCGTCCGACGCCTATACGGCGGAGATGTCGCGGCGGACCTACGACGCCCTCGGCGCCGAGGCGGAAAGGCTGCTGCGGGCCGGGGTGACGGTGATCGCCGACGCCGTCTTCGCCCGCCCGGAGGAGCGCGCCGCCATCGCCGAGGCCGGCGCGCGGGTCGGGGTGGCCTTCGACGGCCTGTGGCTGGACACCGACCCGGAGGTCGCCGAGAAGCGCATCCTTCACCGCAAGCGCAATGCCTCCGACG
>CAZFRK010000301.1:0-4025 GCA_964521375.1 uncultured Rhodobacterales bacterium | reverse complement strand
CGCTCGCGCCCCGTCGGCGCCAGCTTGTCGATCTTCCGCTGCACGTCATCCGTCGCGGAGTTCGTCACGACGAAGGTCGGGATGCCGCTCGCGAGCAACGCCTCGACGACGCGCTTGGCGTCCGAGCCGCGGTCGTCGGGCGGCGAACTGAAAAGGTCAGTGGGGCCGCGCAAGGCACGCCAGCCTCTGGCAAGAACGCCGCCCCCTCCGGGCGAGCGCCCGCCATCCGGGTATTTCCCGAAAAAATTCGCGGTCTGCTTCTGGGTCAGCAACCGAACCCCACCTCCCGATATCGGGAATATTCATTATTCGTGTCATAACAGTCTTCTCATGGAAGCGGACAAACGGCAATCCTCCAAAAAGTCTAGTCCAGCTCGGACATCCCCAGGTACTTGCTGGGCGGAGTCGTTCAAGTACCGCCGAAAGCGGTCGTCCAGCCTGTCTTCTATCCGCCGTAATACGCGGTCTTCCTAGCGTTACGAGGCGGAGAGCTCGTACATCAAGGTCGCGGTCTGACGGTTCAGGGCGGCGAGGTGCATCAGCGTCTTGTCGCAGGGGGCTATACGACCTTTGGATGAGTTTCCTTTCAGGACGCCTCGTGCGCTCTCTCGCAAGGTTCGCGCGAGGCCGCTATCGATGCGGCTAGACTCTTCGGCGAGCGTCCGCAACTCGGACCACAGGTTCAAGGTATGGGTCATGGCACGATCGAGATCCTCGACGCTGCGCGCGTCCTCGATCAGATGGGCGGCGCGTCGCAGGTCCTGGGCGTACCGGGTCACGATACGGGACGGAATGTGCATCCTCTTCTCCTTCAATCCTGACGGTTCGATCAAACCTAGGCCGCGGCGGCCTGGGGCGCGGCCCGACGCTCGGCCAATGCTTCGACGGCAAGGTCGACGGCCTCCATCACATCGACGAGACGCAGGCCGTCGCGCTTCAGGATGAGTTGCAGCATCGGGTCCTCGTACAGCTCTTCCAAGGAAGGCTCCCAATCAAAATCATACATGTCAGGCTTCCTTTCGCTCACCGCGTCGGCCACCGGGACAGGGCCCATCGGGGCCTTTCCGCGCCGACGGGGGTTGCCTCCCCCCCCGGGAGAAAAACGCGGTCCGACCGCGTGGCGGACGACCCGAGCGGTGGAGTGCTCCCAAGCCCTCGTCCACGCCACGCGTCCGCCCCGCGGTCTATTCGGCGGCGGCGTCCATGTAGGTTGGAACCGGATCAATGGCGTAGCCGACCGCCCGCACCGTGCGGATGATGTCCGGACCACCGGCCTCGCTCAGGGCCTTGCGCATGCGGCGGATGTGGGCGTCGACCGTGCGCGGCTCCACGTGGATGGTCGGCCCCCACACGGCGTCCAGGACGTCCTGGCGGGAAAACACCTGCCCAGGGTGGCTCATCAGGAGGCGCAGCAGGCGGAATTCGGTCGGTCCCAGATGAACGGGCACCCCGCCGCGGGTGACGCGGTGGGCCGAGGTGTCCATTTCCAGTTCACCGGCCCGCAGCACGCTGCGGTCGCGCGGGCCGAGGACCCGGCGCATGTGCGCCCGCATGCGGGCCTGAAGCTCGGCCACCGAGAAGGGCTTGGAAATGAAGTCGTCGGCACCGGCGTCCAACGCCGTGACCTTGTCGCTTTCGGCGTCCCGCGCCGTCAGGATGAAAATGGGAACGTCGCGGGTTTCCATGCGACGACGCAGATGGCGGCAGGTATCAAGCCCCGACAGGCGCGGCAGATGCCAATCCATCAGAACCAGATCCGGGGTCGCCTCGCGGGCCGCGGTCAAGGCGCCCGGCCCGTCACCGGCGATCCGCACGCGATAGCCTTCCTGTTCGCAGCACACCCTGAGGAGAGCCGCCTGCGCGGCGTCGTCCTCGACGATCATCACCATTGGCCTCATGGCATATCCTCCGGCGGTTGAAGTCCCCACTCCCCGCTGCCCGTCTCTCTCCGAACCCACCGAGGCAGTCAGTTGATGAATAGTACCAAGGGTTAGAGGGTCAATGGCCCGCGCATCGGATCAATTCCATACTCCTAATGGAGGATAATTGGCCGGTTGCCCGGCGGAATCCCTAGGCATTTCGCACCAAAGAGGGCGGTCGTCCGTCGCCGGACGCCGCC
Organism: uncultured Rhodobacterales bacterium; assembly: GCA_964521375.1. Taxonomy (GTDB): domain Bacteria; phylum Pseudomonadota; class Alphaproteobacteria; order Rhodospirillales; family Rhodospirillaceae; genus CAZFRK01. The sequence goes on along the minus strand of CAZFRK010000301.1, from coordinate 1,906 downwards.
CTCGGTCATGACCATCAAGGGGGTCATGTCCCTACCTCCATCTACCGCCACGCGATGGCGGATCAGGCCTTCACCCACTCGAACACTTCGGCGGGCGGCTTGGAGCAGGAGCATCCCGCACCCCGCTTGCCGCACTCTCCGGCGGCGTCCAGGCGGCGGACCTTGCCCTTGGCGATCCACAGGTCCAACACGTCGCGGACAGCCTCCGGCGCGGAGCCGAAATGCAGGGCGATGTCGGTCAAGGGAGCGCGCCCCCTGTCACTCAGATAGGTGCGGATTTCCAGAGGAGTCATGGGTCACCTCACTCGGCGGGTTGGCGCAGGGCATCGGGCGCGGACCGCCCCCGTCCGGCCAGCCACAGCCCGCCGACAACGATGGCGATCAGGGCGGCGCAGATGCTCAGCCACAGGATGGAATAGGCGGGATGCTGCCCGAAGGTGGCGATCTGGTAGAAGCCGACGGCGACCACATAGCCGACGACCGTGGTCCAGACGGCGGCGAAGGCGGTCCACGTCCCCGTGGTTTCGTGGCGAATGGCCCCCAGCGCCGCCACGCAGGGCGTATAGAGCAGGATCAGCAGCATATAGGCGAAGGCCGCGGCGGTTCCGGGGAAGCGCGTCACCATGGCGCCGAAGACGCCGTCGGCGACCTCCAGTTCCTCGGCCGCGGCGCCGTCGGCGATATAGCCGACATCCAGTCCCAGCGGGTCACCCAGGCTGTCGACGACCCCGGCGAGGTTTTCCGGCACCGTCGCCACGGCGGCCAGCAGCTTGCTCGCCAAACCGGCCTCGTCCTCGACGGCGGCGGCGGCAACGACCGGGGCTCCGTCCGCGGCGTCGGCCTCGGCGACCTGGGAATAGAGGGCGTCGAGCGTTCCAACCACCGCTTCCTTGGCGAAAATGCCGGTGAACAGGCCGACGGCGGCGGGCCAGTTGTCGTGATCGACGCCCATGGGTTCGAACACCGGCGTAATGCCCCGGCTCAGCGCGGCGAGGACGGAATCCTTGCTGTTTTCCTTGCCGAATGTGCCGTCCGTGCCGACCGCGTTGAGAACCGAGAGGATGGCGACGATGGGCACGATCACCTGCCCGGCGCGGCGGATGAATTCGCGCAGACGCTTCCACGCCTGATAGACCACCGCCCGCACGGTCGGCAGGTGGTAGGGCGGCAGTTCCATGACGAAGTGCGACGCCTCGCCCTTCAGCACGGTGGTCTTGAGCATCAGCCCGGTCAGGACGGCGACCAGCAGGCCAATGATATAAAGCGCGAAGACCACGTTCTGACCGGCCACCGGGAAAAAGGCGGCGGCGAAGAGCACATAGACCGGCAGACGGGCGCCGCAGGACATGAAGGGCGCCATCATGATGGTCATCAGGCGGTCGCGTCGTGACTCCAGGGTCCGGGTCGCCATGATCGCCGGAACGTTGCAACCGAAGCCGACGATCAGCGGCACGAAGGACTTTCCGGGCAGGCCGATGGCCTGCATGGCGCGGTCGACCACGAAGGCGGCGCGGGCCATGTAGCCGGAATCCTCCAGGAAGGACAGGAACAGGAACAGGCAGGCGATGATCGGCACGAAGGTGGACACCGTCTGGACGCCCTGGCCGACGCCGGTCGCCGCGACGACCGACCATTCCGGCAAGCCGACGGCGGTCATCAGGCCGCCCAGTTCATCGACCAGCAAGGTCCCGAACACCTGATCGAAGAGGTCGATGAAGGCGCCGCCGATGTTGATGGTGAAGAGGAACATCAGATACATGGCGACCAGGAAGATCGGCACGCCCAGGAAACGGTTGAGCACCACCTTGTCGATCTTCTGCGACAGTGTCGCCGACGCCGTGCGGGTCATGTGGTAGGCGGCCCGCATGACCACGTCGACGAAGCGATAGCGCCCGTCGGCGATCAT
>CAZFRK010000300.1:0-4032 GCA_964521375.1 uncultured Rhodobacterales bacterium | reverse complement strand
TGGCGAAGGCCAGGATGGCCAGCAGGATGGTCCAGCTTTTCAGGGCGTCGCGCTTCTCCACCACCACGGCGGAGTGCAGCAGCGCGGTTCCGACCAGCCACGGCATGAAGCTGGCGTTCTCCACCGGGTCCCAATACCACCAGCCGCCCCAGCCGAGTTCGTAGTAGGCCCACCACGAGCCCAGGGCGATGCCCAGCGTCAGGAAGGTCCAGGCGGCCAGCGTCCAGGGCCGCACCCAGCGGGCCCAGGCGGCGTCCACGCGGCCCTCGATCAGGGCCGCGATGGCGAAGGAGAAGGCCATGGAGAAGCCGACGTAGCCCAGGTAGAGCATGGGCGGGTGGAAGGCCAGGCCGGGGTCCTGCAACAGCGGGTTCAGCCCCTCGCCGTTGAGCGGCGGGTTGGGCACGCGCGTGAACGGGTTGGAGGTGAACAGGATGAACAGGATGAAGCCGGTGGTGATCATCGACTGCACGGCCAGCGCGCGGGCCCGCAGCTGCGGCGGGATGTTGCCGCCGGTCAGGGCGACGGCCAGGCTGAACACCGCCAGGATGGTGATCCACAGCAGCAGCGATCCCTCGTGGTTGCCCCACACGCCCGACACCTTGTAGAGCAGCGGCTTGTCGGTGTGGCTGTTCTGCAGGACGTTGAGCACGCTGAAGTCGCTGACCACGTAGCTGTAGGTCAGGGCGGCGAAGGACAGGCCGACCAGCAGGAACAGGGCGACGGCGGCGGGGCGGGCGGCGTTCATCATCACCACGTCGCCCCGCTGGGCGCCGACCAGCGGCACCACCGATTGGACGAGGGCGACGAAGAGAGCGAGGACGAGGGCGAAATGGCCCAGTTCGGCGATCACGGGTTCAGCCTCCGTTGGCGGTCTTGGCGGTCCCCTGCGACTTCATGGCCTCGGTATCCTCCTTGGTCCACTTCCCCGATTTCTCCAGGGCCTCGGCGACTTCCGGCGGCATGTAGTTCTCGTCATGCTTGGCCAGAACCTCGGCCGCCCGGAAGGTCCCGTCCGGACCCAGCGCGCCTTCGGTCACCACACCCTGTCCCTCCCGGAACAGGTCCGGCAGGATGCCCGTGTAGACCACGGGGACGGTGGCCGAATAGTCGGTCACGATGAAATGCACGGTTTCCCCGTCCTTGCGGACCGAGCCTTCCTCGACCATGCCGCCGAGGCGGAACCGCCGCCCTTCCTCCACCTGCTTGGTCTGCAGGTCGGCGGGGGCATAGAAGAAGACCAGATTGTCCTCGAAGGCGGACAGGGTCAGGGCCGCGGCGCCGCCGAGCAGCAGCATGCCGAGGCCAACCGTGTAAAGACGGCGCTTCTTACGCGTCACGGCCTTGCTCCATGGTCAGGGGGGATTTGGCGTCGCCCGATCCGGCGGCGGCGCCGCGGTCATCGGGGACGGCGGAGTCGTCAGGTTCGTCGGATTCGTCGGAGGCGGCGGCCTTGCCCGCCGTCGGGGCGGCGCGGCGCCCGCGACGGCTTCCGCGGGCGGCCTGCAAGGCCTCCAGCTGGCGGCGACGGCGCTTCAGCCCCTGCCAGGTCCCCACCAGGACCGCGATCAGGACGATCACGGTCACACCGTAGGCCGGCCAGATGAACCCGGCGTAGCCGCCCATGGCGAAGAATTCTTCCATCACACTCCCTCGCTCCGTCGCCTAGCCGTGGACCTGGGCCAGCCGCAGGTTGCGGATCTTGGCGTCGGCGATTTCGCTCTTGATGCGCAGGAGCACGACGATGACGTAATAGCCCTTGAAGGCCAGCGCCATGATCAGCAGCGGCCACAGCATGGACGGGTCGATGGCCGGACCACCCATCTTCACCACGCTGGCCGGCTGGTGCAGGGTGTTCCACCAATCGACGCTGAACTTGATGATCGGTACGTTGACGAAGCCGACCAGGGCCAGGACGGCGGCGGCCTTCTGGCCGCGCTGCGGATCATCGAAGGCGTTGTGCAGCGCCATGTAGCCGAGATAGAGGAACAGCAGGATCAGCATGCTGGTCAGGCGGGCGTCCCACACCCACCAGGCGCCCCACATGGGCTTGCCCCACAGCGCGCCGGTCACCAGGCAGATGAAGGTGAAGGCCGCCCCCACCGGCGCCGACGCCTTGGCCGCCAGATCGGCCAGAGGATGCTTCCAGATCAGGGCCACGGCCGAGGCCACGGCCATGGCCGTATAGGCGAACAGCCCCATCCAGGCGGTCGGCACGTGGACGTACATGATGCGCACCGTGGCGCCCTGCTGGTAGTCCTCGGGCGACCACACCAGCGCCAGCCACAGACCGGCCAGGGTGGACAGGACGGTGATGCCCACCACCCACGGCAGGATGGCGTCGGCGAGCTTCAGGAAGCGGGTGGGATTGGCGAAACGGTGCATGGCTCTCCCAGGCGGGATCTGGCGTCCCTGACTGTCGACGATCATTCGTTTTCCGCGGGGAGGCTAGCCACCCGCCACGCCGGTATAAGCGGACCCTAATGGAACGATTGGACCGGTGCCTTGACACATATCAAATTAAAATAAGTCCAGTTCTCTACTCCACCGCCTGCCGCAGCGCCGCCGCCGTCGCCCACGGACACAAGGCCAGGGCCGACAGCAGCATGGCCCCCAGGATCAGCAACTGGGCGCGGAACCCGAATCCCATCACGGCGGCGTCGATGGCGCTGACGGCGAAGACCAGGATGGGGATATAGAGCGGCAAGACCAGCAGCGAAAGAAGCACGCCGCCGCGCCGCGCCCCCAAAACCAGTCCGGCGCCGACGGCGCCGATCAGCGACAGGGTCGGCGTGCCCAGCGCCATGGCGGCGATCAGCAGGCCGAAACCGTCGGCGTTCATGTTCAAGAGCACCGCCAACACCGGCGCCGCGACGATCAGCGGCAGGCCGGTGGTCAGCCAGTGGGCCGTCACCTTGCCCAGCACGATCACCGGCAGCGGCAGCGGCGACAGCGTCATGAGGTCCAGCGAGCCGTCCTCGTAATCCTGCTGGAACAGGCGGTCGAGCGACAGCATGGAGGCCAGCAACGCCGTCACCACCAGGACCCCGGCGGCGATGCGCTCCAGGACGTTGGTCTCCGGCCCGACGCCGAAGGGAAAGAGAACCACCGTCAGGACGAAGAACATGACCACCATCAGGCTGTCGGAGCCTTGGCGCAGGGCCAACCGCAGGTCGCGGCGGACGATGGCGAGGAAAGCGGTCACGGATGCAGGTCCTCCCCTTCGGCGACCGCCCATTCGCCGTCCAGATAGTCGGCGCTGACCGCGAACTCCTCCATGTGGAAGGTACGGGCGCCGGGCAGGGCGACGTCGGTGTGGGTGGACAGCGCCACCATGCCGCCCGCCGCGCGATGGTCGGCGATAGCCTGTTCCAGCACGGCGATGGAGGCCTTGTCGAGCGCCGTGGTCGGCTCGTCGAGCAGCCACAGGTCGGCGGGCGCGGCGAACAGGCGGGCCAGGTTGGTGCGCCGCTTCTGTCCCGCCGACAGCATCTTGCCCGGCACGTCGGCCAGGCGGACCATGTCGAACCGATCCAGGGCGTCACGCACGGCCCCGGCGACGTCCGACACCTCCGGCGCCCAGGCGCGAACCCAGAAGGCGATGTTCTCTGATACCGTCAGCACCGGCTTGATGGCGTCGTGATGGCCGATGTAGCGGGTGCGGGCGCCGTGCGCCTCGCGGTCGCGGAGCACCGGCGCGCCTTGCCACAGCAGGTCTCCGGCGGCGGGCCGGATCAGCCCGGCCATCAGGCGCAGAAGGCTGGATTTGCCCGACCCGTTGCGGCCCAGAAGCAACAGCGCCTCGCCGCCGCCGACCGCGAAATCCAGGTCGGCGAAGACCACCCGGTCGCCCCGGATGCACACCAGATCACGTCCCTCGAACAGGGGCGGGGCGGCTTCGGCGGCGGGGGAAACGGTCTCGGCGGCGCTCATGGCCTTCCCTATAGCAGAAGAGGCGGCGCGCGGCGAACCAGAAACATCAAACCACGCCTGGGCGGGAGACGGATGGAGGGGCGGGCGACCGGCGCCTCC
>CAZFRK010000299.1:0-4098 GCA_964521375.1 uncultured Rhodobacterales bacterium | reverse complement strand
CATGAAGAAGCTGATCGCCTATTCGTCCGTCGCCCACATGGGCTTCGTGACCATCGGCATCTTCGCGCTGAACCAGCAGGCCGTGGAAGGCGCGATCTTCCAGATGTTGGCGCATGGCATCGTCTCCGGCGCGCTGTTCCTCTGCGTCGGCGTGGTCTACGACCGCCTGCACACGCGTGAGATCGGTCGCTACGGCGGGCTGTCCAACAACATGCCCAAGTACGCCATGGTCTTCATGTTCTTCTCCATGGCGGCGGCGGGCCTGCCGGGCACGGCCGGGTTCGTGGGTGAATTCCTGGTCCTGACCGGATCCTTCGCGGCCAATACCTGGGTGGCGTTGCTGGCCTCCACGGGCCTCATCCTGGGCGCCGCCTACATGCTCTTCCTGTACCGTCGCATCGCCTTCGGCAAGCTGACCAAGGAAGACGTGAAAGCGATGCTGGACATGAGCCCGCGGGAAATCGCCCTCTTCGTGCCGCTGATCCTGGTCACGCTGTGGATGGGCATCTACCCCAGCTCCTTCCTGGAGCCGATGCACGCCTCGGTGCTCAACCTGATCCAGAACTACGAACTGGCCCTGAACGTGGCCGACGGCCTCTCCGTGGCGACGCGCTAAGGACAGGGAAAGGGAAAGACACGATGACGTCGATTGGTAATCTCGGCCCGGCCATTCCCGAGCTGTTCCTGGCGGTCGCCAGCATCGCCCTGCTGATGCTGGGGGTCTTCCGCAAGGGCGACGCCACCGCCCTGGTGGGGTGGCTCGCCGTCGTCGCCCTGGTGGTGACGGGCGTGCTGGTGGTCTTGGGCGGGGGCGAACAGGCCTTTGCCTTGAACAACCTCTTCATCGGCGATTCCTTCGGCCGGTTCAGCAAGATCATGGTGCTCGGCGCGGCGGCCTTGTCGCTGATCCTGGCGCTCGGCTGGCTGGCGCAGGAGGAGATGAAGAAGTACGAATTCTCCGTCCTCATCCTGTTGGCCGTCGTCGGCATGATGATGATGGTGTCGGCCAACGACCTGATGAGCCTCTATCTCGGCCTGGAACTGCAGTCCCTGGCGCTTTACGTCCTGGCGGCCTTCCGTCGCGACGCGGTGCGCTCGACCGAGGCCGGTTTGAAGTATGTCATCCTCGGCTCGGTGGCCTCGGGTCTGCTGCTCTACGGTTCGTCCCTGGTCTACGGCTTCGCCGGGACCACCAACTTCACCCAGCTGGCCGAGGTTCTCGGCCACGGGGCGCCGACCGGCGTGGTCGTCGGCCTGACCTTCGTGATCGCCGGTCTGGCGTTCAAGGTCTCCGCCGCGCCCTTTCACATGTGGACGCCCGACGTCTATGAAGGCTCGCCGACGCCGGTGACCTCCTTCATGGCGGTCGCCCCGAAGATCGCCGCCGTGGCGCTGTTCCTGCGGGTCGTGTCCGGCCCCTTCGCGGAGTTGACCGATGCTTGGCAGCAGATCGTTTGGGTGATCTCGGTCCTGTCCATGATCATCGGCTCCTTCGGCGCCATCGGGCAGAGCAACATCAAGCGTCTGATGGCCTATTCGTCCATCGGTCACATGGGCTACGCGCTGATCGGCCTCGCCGTCGGCAGCGCCGCCGGTGTCCAGGGCGTTCTGGTCTACCTCGCCATCTACATCTTCATGAATGTCGGCACCTTCGCCATCATCCTGTCGATGCGGCGGAAGGGCCGGGCGGTCGAGGGCATCAACGACCTGGCCGGGCTGTCCCGCAGCCAGCCGGGCATGGCGGTGGCCCTGACCATCTTCATGTTCTCCATGGCGGGCATTCCGCCGCTGGCCGGGTTCCTGGCGAAGTTCTACGTCTTCATGGCCGCCGTCGAGGCCGAGATGTACTTCCTGGCCGTGATCGGCCTGCTGACCAGCGTCGTGGGCGCCTTCTACTACCTGCGCATCATCAAGATCATGTACTTCGACGAGCCGGTGGACACCTTCGACCGTCCGCTGATGGCCAACCGGGTGATCCTGTGGGCGACCGGAGCGGTCACGCTGCTCTACTTCGTCTGGCCGGCGCCGCTGATCGCCGGGGCCAAGGCCGCCGCAGCGTCGCTTTTCGCGGGATGAGCCTGCCAACGTGACTCAAGACAGGTCCTTTGATGGCGAGGCGCTGCCCCCCGGGTGGCGCCTCGTCGCGCTTCCCGAAGTGGACAGCACCAGCGATGAACTCCGACGGCGCGGCATGGAGGCGCCGGGAGAGGGGCTGGTCGTGACCGCCGCCGTTCAGACCAAGGGTCGGGGGCGACGCGGTCGGGCTTGGGACAGCCCGTCGGGCAACCTCTACACCTCCTTCCGATTGGCCCAGGCGCCGACCCTGGCGGCCAGTGCGCAGCTGTCCTTCGTGGCCGCCGTCGCCCTGGGCGACGCGCTGGCCGAGGTGGCGCCGCATCTGGCGGTCCGCTTCAAGTGGCCGAATGACCTTCTGGTCAACGGCGGCAAGATCTCGGGAATCCTTCTGGAAACGGAAGGGCCGTGGGTGCTGCTCGGGATCGGCATAAACCTGACGCACGCGCCGCCCGCCGAGGGCGCGACCTTTCCGCCCACCTCCCTGGTCGCCGAGGGGGCGCGGATCGAACGCCCGGAAATGCTCGGCGCCCTGTGCCGCCACCTCCATGCGGTGTTGGAATTGTGGCGTATCCAGGGGTTCGATCTGGTCCGCCGCCTATGGCTGGAGAAGGCCAGGGGCCTCGGCCAGCCCATCGTCGCCCGGCTGCAATCGGGCGAGGAGTTGGCGGGAACCTTCGCCGACCTGGATTTGGACGGAGCCATGCTTCTCGACGGCACGGACGGAACGCGGCGCCGGATCATGGCCGGAGACGTCTATTTTCCCCCACCTGACCGCCCCACGTCCGGGCAGGAGTGATCGTCATGCTTCTGGTCATCGATTCCGGCAACACCAACATCGTCTTCGCCGTTTTCAACGGTGATCGTCTGGTCGGCGAATGGCGGTCCTCGACACGGTCGGATCGCACGGCGGACGAATATGGCGTATGGCTTGGCCAGTTGATGGACCTGGAGGGAATTTCCCGCAAGGACGTCAGCCACGCCATCGCCGCGTCGGTCGTTCCGGCCAACGTCTTCACCCTGAAGACGCTGTGCCGCCGTTACTTCAACACCGAGCCGCTGGTGGTTGGAGAACCGACGGTCAAGCTCGGCCTAGAGGTTCTGATGGACCGCCCGGAAGAGGTCGGCGCCGACCGCCTGGTCAATGCCGTGGCCGCCCATTCCAAGTACGACGGACCGCTGGTCATCATCGACTTCGGCACGGCGACGACCTTCGACGTGGTCGATGGCGACGGGAATTATCGCGGCGGCTGCATCTGCCCCGGCATCAACCTGTCGCTGGAGGCCTTGCACTCCGCCGCCGCCCAGCTTCCGCGCGTCGCCATCGGGCGACCGCAACAGGTGATCGGCAAGGCGACGGTTCCGGCGATGAAGTCCGGTATCTATTGGGGCTACGTCGGGTTGATCGAAGGCCTCTGCCACCGCATATCTCAGGAATTCGGCGCCCCCATGACCGTTGTCGCGACCGGCGGGCTGGCGCCGCTGTTCATGGACGCGACCGACGCCATTCAGCACCTCGACCAGGATCTCACCTTGCGTGGGCTTCTGGAGATTCACCGCAAAAATGTGAGCGCATGACCGATACCGACGCAACGAAGACCCTGATTCGCAAGCCTCCGGAAGACCGGCTTTGGTTCGTTCCCCTTGGCGGGACCGGTGAGATCGGCATGAACCTGAACGTCTACGGCACCCAGGGAAAATGGCTGGCCGTGGATATGGGGGTGACCTTCGGCGACGATTCCATCCCCGGTGTCGACGTGGTCATGCCCGATCACATCTTCCTGGAGGAGCAGGCGGACGACCTGGCCGGGATCGTCATCACCCATGCCCACGAGGACCATATCGGCGCCGTCGCCTATATGTGGCCCGACCTGCGCTGTCCGGTCTACGCGACGCCCTTCGCCGCCAGCTTCCTGACCTACAAGCTGAAGGAAGAGGGGCTGGAGAACGAGGTTCCCGTCCATGTGGTGCGCCCCGGCGAACCGTTCCAGGTCGGCCCGTTCTCCTGCGAACTGGTGGGCATGA
>CAZFRK010000298.1:0-4144 GCA_964521375.1 uncultured Rhodobacterales bacterium | reverse complement strand
GCCCGCTTGTCGTCGACCTCGCCCTCGATCTCGAGGACGTCCACGGGCTTGCCGTCAATATCACGGGCCAACTCCAGGCGGATACCGTTTTTTGACCCGTCGATGATCGGGGTCAGGTCGGGATGCGGCAAGGTCGGGCGGAGCGTGTGGCGCACATTGAGGTGGGCGCCGGTCTCCTCCTGGTGGCCATCGGGGCGGCGGAAGCTGACCACCATGTCGGCGAAGGTACGTTGCGGACGGACGAAGGTGGCGCTGTCGAACATGCGCCGTTCGATCTGCCGCCGCACCTGATCGGTCGTGTAGCCGCGCTTGGCGGTGTCGCGCTGGATCTTCCAGGCCACCCGCAATTCCTCCTCCGGCTCCAGGTAGACCTTGACGTCGAAGCAGGACCGCATGGCCCGCGTCGAATAGGGCAGAAGTCCTTCGACAATGATGTAGTCGCGCGGGGCGACGTATTGGGGCGCGGTCAGGACGCCCTGCCCGTGATCGTAGACGGGCTTCAGCACCGGCTTCCCGGCGTGCAGAAGCTGGATGTGCTGTTCCAGGATGTCCATGTGGTTGCCGCGCGGATCCAGCGGCGAGATGCCGTTTTCCGCCCGCTCCGCCCGCCAATGGCGGTGGTAGTCGTCGGAGCAGACCGTCAGCACGCGATCCGGCCCCAGGATGGCGCGGATGCCTTCGGCCAGGGTGGTCTTGCCGGTCCCCGAGTCCCCGACGATGCCGAGGATGACGGGACGGTCGAGCAGTTTGTTCCGCGGCATGGGCGGATCCTCCCGTTATGCGCGGCGGCGGTCTCAGTCGTGACAGGCGTGCCAGGTGGTCAGCACCTGACGTTCCCGCCCCAGGCCGGACACCATCAACGTCTGGGTGCGGACGCAGCCGCCCTTGCGCTCGACCCCTTCCAGCAGCAAGCCGGTGGTGATGCCCGTGGCGCAAAAGAAGACGCGGTCGGAGGACACCAGTTCCTCCAAGGTCAGCCAGCGGTCGGTATCGATCCCGGCCTCCCGCACGGCCAGACGCTCGCCGTTGAGCTGCGGATCCATGCGGCCCAGGAATTCGCCGCCCAGCGCCCGCACCGCCGCCGCCGTCATGATCCCTTCCGGCGTGCCGCCGGTGCCCATCAGGGCGTCGACGCCAGAGTCGGGAATGGCCGCCATCAGCGCCCCGGCGACATCGCCCGCGGGATAGAGGGCGACCCGCGCGCCGGCCTCGTAGATGTCTTCGACCAACTGCTTGTGGCGCGGCTTTTCCAGGACATAGACCGTCAGTTCGCTGACCGGCTTGCCGGTTTCCCGCGACAGGACGCGCAGCTTCTCGGCCACCGGCGCCGTGGGGTCGATCTTGCCGCGCACGGCGGGCGGCCCGGCGAACTTCTCCATGTAGAAGCAGGGGCCGGGCTCGTACATGCTGCCACGCGGGGCCATGGCGATGACGGCCAGGGCGTTGGTCATGCCCTTGGCCAGATAGGAGGTGCCCTCCACCGGGTCGACGGCGATGTCGAACTGGCTCTTGTGGCGGACATCGCCGATCTGTTCGCCGTTGTAGAGAGACGGTGCCTCGTCCTTTTCGCCCTCGCCGATGACGATGACCCCGTCGATGGGCAGGCGGTTGAGTTCGGCGCGCATGGCGTCGACGGCGGCGCCGTCGCCCTGGTTCTTGTCGCCGCGCCCGATCCAATCGTAGGCGGCGCGGGCGGCGGCCTCGGTGACGGTGCGCAGCCCGAAGGTGAAAAGAGGCGCCCGCGGGCGGTCGGCAAGACCTTGATCGACGGCGGTCATGATCGGCGTTTCCCCTATTTCTCTGGCTTTTCCCGAAGCCTAGGGGGTAGGTCAAGGGGTGGGAACACCCGCCGGGGGTGGACCCAAAAATCTTGCGGGTAGCGGTCGCCCTACCTGCCCGGGCTGGTTTCGCCGGCTTTTCGCCTTTTAGGCCCTTCTCCGGACAGGGACAGAACCCGCCGACAGGTGTCGACGAAGGCGCGCAGCTTGGGCTGGCCGCGGCTGGCGCGCGGAAAGCACGCCACCATGCTGTCGCGGGCCGGCGCGAAGTCCTGGAGCACCGGCACCAAACGCCCCTGGGCCAGATCGTCGGCCAGGGCAAGGTCGAAGGAATAGATCAGCCCCAGGCCGCGACAGGCCAGGGAACGGGCCAGGGCCGCGTCGTCGACCACCAGCCGTCCGCCCGGCAGCACCGTCAGCGCCTGGCCGTCGCGCTGGAACTCCCAGCGATAGAGTTCGCCGTTTGTCGCGCGCCGGAAGTTGATGGCGGAATGATGGGCCAAATCCTCGGGCCGCTCCGGTCGCCCATGGCGGTCCAGGTAGTCCGGCGCGGCGGCGACGACCCAATCGAACGGACGGCTGACCCGCACGGCGATCATGTCCTGGTCGAAGAACTCCCCGATACCCAGGGCCGCGTCGAACCCCTCGGCGACGAAACCGCGCGGCGTCGGCCCGACCCGCACCTCCACCCGGACCTCCGGATAGGCCGCCAGATAGGCGGGCAGGACGACGTCCAGGACCGGCGTCAGCGTGGCGCGCTGCGCCAACAGGCGCAAGGTGCCCGACGGATGGTCGCCGGACTGCCTCAGGTCGTCCAAGACCTCCGTCAAGCCGTCCGCCGCCGGGGCCGCGCCCGCCAGCAGGCGGGTCCCGGCCTCGGTCAAGGAGACGGAGCGCGTGGTGCGGTGAAAGAGGGGCGTCCCCAACCGCGCCTCAAGCCCGCGCAGCGCCTGACTGACGGCCCCCGGCGTCACCCCCAGCGACGCGGCGGCGGCGCGGAAACCGCCCTGCCGGGCGATGGCGAGAAAGACGGCCAAGCCGTCGAAGGGGTCGGATCGGGCCATGATACCTCCGGGAGCGCGTCGCCGCGGGATTATTTAGAAACGCTATACAGTCTATGAAAACATAGACGGGTTCTCTCGAACGATCCAAGCGCCCAGATTGGGGACGCCCCCCATCCCGGACGCGAAGGAGCATCCCATCATGCGCATGACCACCCTCGGCGATACCGGCCTGTTCGTCTCCGAACTGTGCCTCGGAACCATGACTTTCGGTGGTCGTGGTTTTTGGACCGCCATCGGCACCCTGGACCAATCCGCCGCCGACACCATCGTCGCCCGCGCCCTGGACGCGGGCGTCAACTTCATCGACACCGCCGACATCTATTCCAACGGCCTGGCGGAAGAGATCACCGGACAGGCCATCCGCGCGTCCGGGCGGCCCCGCTCCGACATCGTCCTGGCGACCAAGGTGTTCGGCCCTGTCGGCGACGGCCCCAACAATCGCGGCGCCTCGCGCAAGCACATCCTGGACGGGGTGAAGGCCAGCCTGAGCCGCCTGAAGACCGACTACATCGACCTCTATCAGATCCACGGGACGGACCCCTACACGCCGGTCGAGGAGACCCTCGGCGCCCTCGACGATCTGGTGCGTCAGGGCCACGTCCGCTACGTCGGCGTCTCCAACTGGTCCGCCTGGAGGCTGATGAAGGCCGTCGGCCTGGCCGATCACAAGGGTCTGGCCCGCCCGGCCAGCCTGCAGGCGTTCTATACCATCGCCTCGCGCGATCTGGAGCGCGAGATCGTGCCCCTTCTGGAAGCCGAAAAGGTCGGCCTGATGGTGTGGAGCCCGCTGGCCGGGGGCCTGTTGTCGGGCAAGTACGACCGCGACGGTAAGAGCGCCGAAGGTGGACGCCGGCTCGATTTCAACTTCCCGCCCGTCGACCGGGACCGCGCTTTCGCCTGCATCGACGTGATGCGGGGCATCGCCGCCGTCCACGGCGTTTCGGTCGCCCGCGTCGCCCTGGCCTGGCTGCTGCATCGCCCGGTGGTCAGTTCGGTCATCGTCGGCGCTAGGACGGTGGAGCAGTTGGACGACAATCTTGCCGCCGTCGACATTCGTCTGTCGGAGGATGAACTGACGCGCCTCGACGACGTCAGCGCCCTACCGCGCGAATACCCCGGCTGGATGATCGAGCGTCAGGGCGGCGAACGCCTGGGCGCCCCGGTCGGCACGGAGATCTGAGCGTCCCGATCCATCGCCGCGGCCTGACGGCCGCGGTCCGGCGGAGGGGCGTCTACCGCCCCTCGCGCCCCTTCAGGTAATGGGCCACGGCCTGGGCACGGTTGGAAACCCCAAGCTTGTCG
>CAZFRK010000297.1:0-4153 GCA_964521375.1 uncultured Rhodobacterales bacterium | reverse complement strand
CCAGCCAGCGTCCGCTGGCGGCGACGCGCGCGGTGGTCACGGTCTCGATGGGGCCGGAGCGGATGGTCAGGCGGGGACGAACGGCCTGACGTACCTGCATCTCGATGGCGCGCTGAATGGTCCGGGTCTGGTTGCGCAGCAGGGACGGCCCCATCTGCGCCATCGCCGAGGGCGCCGTTCCCGCCCCCGTCACCAAAACCACGGCGGCGATCAGTCCGGCGCTCCAACGCGTCATGGCCGTTTCTCCCGTTCGTTAGCCCCCGATGCGGAACTGGACCCGGCGATTGCGCGGCGAGTCCGGCGCCATGGGGTCGAGTAGGTCCCGCTCTCCGCGACCGACCGCCCGCAGGCGCGCGGGCGCCACCTGATGGGCGGTCAGGAAGGAGCGCACGGACTCCGCCCGCTGTTGGCTCAGGTGAAGATTGTAGCCGTCTTCGCCCTGGGCGTCCGTATGTCCCTCGACGACGAAGGAGCAGGCGGCCAGGGCGTCGCTGTTCATGGCCGCCGCCACTTCCTGAAGCGTCGAGAAAGCATCGCCCTGGAGGGCATAGGAGTCGAGCGCGAATTCGATGCTGACGGCGATGGCGCGTCCCGATCCGCAATCGGCGGTCGCCGGTGGCGGGGGCGGCGCGGCGGCGGCCGAGGCGTGGCGGACGCCGCTGTCCTGGGGCGCGGCGGCGGCGGGCTGGCGGGTCGTCGGGGCGGCGCTGGCGTCCATCATCCGGATGCCGCGCGTCTTGACGGTCCCGTTTCCGGCCCCGGCGGGCAAGAGGCCCGGCGGCAGGGCGTCGTCGGCGGCGGTGTCGCCGGTGAAGGTGCGGACGATGTCCTCGGCGGTCGGTTGCTGGTCTTGCAGGGAGACGACTTCCCCCTGTTGGGCCGAGGCCGGGAGGGCGGCGCCGACCGTCAGGGCCGACAGGGCGGTGGCGGCGGCGAGGAGCGATGCTGTCCTCTGTTTCATGGTTCTGACGTCCCCTTATCTCTGGTCACTGGGTCTCTGGTCACTGGGTCTCAAGTCACTGGCAGTCCGGGCTTTCGCCGATGGACCCGACCGAACTGCAGGCTCGGCTCCCCTGGCCCTGGCTGCTCGTGACCTCGTTGTCCAAGATGGTGATGGACCGGGTGGATTGGGTCCCCGAGCCCGTCTCTCGGATGATGACTTTCTGGCCGCGGGCGCCGACCAGGACTTGATTGAAATCCTCGTTGCTGAGGGCGTCGAGGGAGCGGTCGCGACCCGTTGGGACGCCGCCATCGGCGTTGCGGCGGGCCCGGTCCATGGCGTCGCGGCTGGCCGGGGCGGGGCGGTCCCGGAGAATGGGGATGACCTCGCGGGCGCGGTCCCGCTCTTCCTCGCGCGGCGGCTCGAGACTCTCGGGCGGTGGCGCCGCTTCCGTCGGCACGTCCGAGGTCGGGGTGTCGGCGTGGTGGGATGCCTCGTCGTCGGTCGCCCACGCCGGGGCCGCCGACAGCAGCGCCGGTCCGGCGATCAGGAGCGCGGCCAACGCCAGGGCGCGCGGCGGGAACATGGCGGGCCTCCTCCGTCTATTGGTCCTGGACCGGCAGCGTCACCACCCGGCACAGGCTGTGACCGTCGAGGATGACGAGGGTCCGCCCACCGTCCGACCGCAGGACCTGGATGGCGCCGCCGGTGGCCGGGGTGGGCAGGGCGATCTCGCCCTTGCCCTTGTCGGACAGGACGCGGGTTCCCGCCTGCCAGCAGTCGAGATTGTAGCTCCCCCGCGCCTCCAGGGCGCCGCCGGGTCGGGCCGCGGCGGCGTCCTCGGTGGCGCGGACCTCGGCCCCGGCGGGGGCGGCGGCGACCGCCAGGGCCAGGACCAGGACCATGGTCTGGGCGGATAGCAGAACGGCGCGCATGGCGGCCTCCTCGCCCCCTGGGGGCGTCAGCGGGTAATCGGCAGGCTCAGGGTCTTGTGGGTCAGCCCGGCCTGATCGACGCGTTTGTACTCGCGCACGATGCTGTCCATGGTGCGGCCCGGAATGGGGGTCAGGTCCGGAACCATCAGGTCCTGGGCCAGACCGATGCCCACCTCGCGGCGGGAAGCGACGCAATCGACCCGCTCGGTGGCGCCCGGACGCTCGAAGACGATGTCGAAGCCCGCGTCCTTGCTGGGCACGGTCACCGATTTGGTCGGCGTCAGATAGGCGTCGTGGGAGAAGCGGTTGGGGAAGATGCGGGCGATGGTGCCGTTGCCGTCCTGGTAGTAGCAGTAGACGTAGGCGTCGTCGCTGACTCCGACCGAGACGCGCAGGGCGTCGCCGACCTTGTAGGCGGGCGTCGGGCCGCGGTCGGTGGACAGCTTGAGCTGGACCGGGGTGCCGAGGCGGGCGCCGGCGGCGGGCGCGGCGGCGAGAATGGCCTGAGCACGGTCCTGGGCGGTCTCCTCGGGGTCGGGAACCCCGGCGGCCAGATCGTTGGACAGGAAGCTGTAGTAGAGGTCGAAGGTGACCCGCCCGTCGGCGATCAGGTCGTGTTCGGCCTGATAGCGACCGAGCGCCTCGCGCGTCGGCTGATCCATGACGCCGGTCGCCGGACCGCCCAGATAGCCCGCGTTGACCATGGCCGTCTGGGCCATGACGACACGCTCCTCGGGCTGCATGCGGTCATACCATTCGCGCGCCTGCTCCATCATCTCCGGGTTGGTCTCGGGGATGTCCAGGCACGACCAATAGGGAACCTTGGTCAGCTTGCCGAGGGTTTCGATCAGCGACAGTTCGACCAAGGTGCGCACCGACTGGTGGGTGCCCTCGGAGCGGTCCATGGACATTTCGAAGAAGAAGCCCGCCTTGCCGATCTGGCCGTCGACGTCGCCGCCCTTGCCCGAACGCACCACCGAGATGGAGTTGGTGGCCTGCATGCCGGGCAGGATTTGGCGGGTGATCATGTCGCCGACGTTCATGTCCATGGAGACCACCGAGACGATCTGGTCCATGGAGGCGCCGAGCGCGAAGCCCGGCAGGGCGATGCCGCCGCCGACGCTGTCGCTGGCCACCCCGGCGTCGAGCTGGGTGATGGCGCCGCGGATGTAATAGCGCGGAATGTCGAAGCCGAGGTCGGTGCGCACGCCGATCAGATTGTGCAGGTCCTGCACGCCGAGTTGCGTCGGATCGTAGTCGACGAAGCGAAAGGCGTTGGACTTCACCGACATCTTGGAAATGGCGGAGATCATCATTTCCTTGGTGCCGGTCTGGATCTGTCCGGTGGCGTCGGGCAGACCGGCCGAGGTGATGATGATGTCGGACTTGCCGTAGCGCGCGAACAGGTCGTCCATGCAGCGCAGGGCCTGGGTGAAGCTGGTGATGGTCTTCACCGCCGGGGTCTTGGGCTGGGCGGTGACGGTGGCGGTCTGCGGATTGGACACGCAGGAGGCCAGCAGGGCACCGGCGGCGCAGGCGGCGGTCAGGCGGCGAAGAAGACTGGGGAAGCGGCGCAGGCTCATGATCGTTGTTCCGTCTCGGCTACGGTCTGGACGACCGGCGGGTATCGGCGCGCGGCGCGCCGACGAAGGAAGGTCCGGGCGGCCACGGTCAGCGGCAGGTGTTGACCACGTCGCCGCGGATCACCGTGATGACCTCGCGCGGGGCCTTCTGGCCCTTCTCCAACTCCACGTTGCCGACGTTCACGTTGCAGCTGCGGCTGGCCTGGCCCTCGAAGGCCTGGACGTTGCCGTTGGACTGCACCCGCGATTGCGGCATGGCGCGGTTGATCTTGGCCTTGGAGCCGGGATCGGCGTCCTTGCGTTCGTTGATCTGTTGCGCGCTGGCCGTTCCCATGACCAGCACGGCGGCCAGGACGGCGCTCAGGATCGTGCGGCTAGACATGGTACGCTCCCATTTTTACCCACCGTGTTTTAGACGCCTTGTGCCCGCGCACCGAAGGCGCGCGGGCTTGCAAGGCAAACCTTGGCGGCGCGAAGGCGCCTACTTGCAGTTCGGATCGTCGCCGATGGTGCCGATCGAGGTGCAGGCGGTGCTGTCCTTGCCGACCGCGACGTTGGTGCTGCTGCCGACCACGGTGGTCTGCTTCACGTCACCGCCGACCGTGGTGTCACGGACGTCGCCGATGCGGGTCGAGGCGGTCGCGCCCTTGCCGACGGCCACGTTGGTGTTGCTGCCGACCACGGTCGGCGGCGAT
>CAZFRK010000296.1:0-4178 GCA_964521375.1 uncultured Rhodobacterales bacterium | reverse complement strand
CCTGCCCCCGTGGGAGGGCGAGACCAAGGCCGCGGACGATTTCCTGAAGGCCCTGCCCGGCCCCACGCCGATCATGCGGAAGTTGCCCTTCGCCACCATGCCCGGGGGCTACGTGGTCAAGGAAACCGCCTGATGTGGTCCGTCCTGCTGACCGTCCTTCTGGTGGTCGGGGTTTTCCTGGGACCACGTCTATGGCGGCGCTTCGGCGCGCGTCACGGCGGCTGGTGGGTTTTCGTCGGCGCCGTGATCGTTCTCTTCATCGGCCTTGGGCTTCTGGTCGCCCTGGGCCCTTAGTCAGACAAGCCGGTCGGCCAGGGGATGGCGTCCTTCGCGGTCTTCGATCTCCACCACCCACAGATCCTCGTCATAGCCGCGCTGGCGGTCGATATAGGCGTCGGCGACGCCTTCCTCGACCCAGTCTTCTCCCGTAGCCCGCATCCACGCCTTCCGCCCGTCGCCCGTGCGGACCTGGCTCAGGACCATGCACCCGCGACCCAGCGTATTGACCTTGACCAGGACGGCCCCGGCATCGGCGTCGCCCTTGTGGACCACCATGGCCGACGCGCCGTTCAGTTCGCATTGGCGGATCAGCGCCTGAACCCAGAATTTGCTTTTGAGGTTGGCTTCGCTCATGGGACCATCCGGCAACCAACAACACCAAGCCGTGGGAGGAAACCCTTGAAACTCTATGGACGTTACCTGTCGCCCTTCGTGCGGCGTGTCGGCACCAGCCTGGGCCTGCTCGGCCTGCCGTTCGACCACGTCGCGCTGTCCGTTGTGGACCAGAAGGAAGACATCCGCAAGGTCAACCCGATGACCCGCGTCCCGGCCCTGGAACTGGACGACGGGACCAAGTTGATCGACAGCACGGCCATCCTCGACGCCCTGGATCAGATGGTCGGCCCGGATCGTGCCCTGATGCCCGTGTCCGGCGCGGACCGGCGGGACGCCATGCGGATCGTCGCCTTCGCCGTCGGCGCCTGCGACAAGATGGTCAGCGCCTATTACGAGCGCACCCGCCGCCCCACGGAGTTCTGCTACCTGGCCTGGGCCGAGCAGTGCGAGGAACAGGCCCGCTCCGCCCTGAAAACCATCGACGACACGGCCGCCAAAAGCGGCGACCATCTGGTCGCCGAACGCCTGACCCAGGCCGACGTCTCGTCGGTCATCGCCTATGAGTTCGCGCGCACGGTCCTTCCCGAACAGGTCGCGCCGTTGGGCAGCCTGCCCCACCTGGAAGCCCTCGCGGACCGCCTGGGGGCGACGCCGCCGTTCGCGGCGACGAAGCCCTGACGCCCGCGCGGCGGCGCTCCTTCAGCCCGTGCGTTGGATGAGGTGGAAGCCGAAGGGGGTTTCCACCACGTCCGACAGTTCGCCGACCTCCAGCGCGAAGGCGGCCTTTTCGAAACTGTCGACCATGACGCCGCGCGGAAACTCGCCCAGGTCGCCGCCTTCGGTCCCGGACGGGCATTCCGAGATGACCCGGGCGGCTTCGTCGAAAGCGACCTCGCCCGCCACCAGCTTGGCGCGCAGGCGCTCCATGGCCGCCTTGGCCTCTTCCCAGGGACGGTCGGTCTCCGCTTCCGGCACTTCCGAGTGCATGATCAAGATGTGAGAGGCAGAGATCATCTGAGCCATGGGGCCGTCTCCTGGCGGCTTGAGGTTGGAACAGCCCCTCAATACCCGCGCGCCGTCGGAGGGAACAGAAAAATGTGGCGCGGCGGCTCGTCTCCCCCAAGCCGAACCGCCGCGCCGCCCGCACAAGTCCGACCTAGCCGAACTTGTAGAGGATTCCGTATCCGCCGCGCGGATAGAACCAGTCGATATTGGCCTTGTCCTGGCAGATGATGCGGCAGGTGCCGCATTCCAGGCAGCCGTCGAAGGTGGTGGTCAGCGAACCGTCCTCCTCGGCGGTATAGCAGGCCGCCGGGCAGGCCGTGGTGCAGGGCTTGTCGGCGCAGGTCGTGCAGACCGCCGCGTCCCGCACGCTGATGTGCGGTCGTCCCTCGTCGACGCGGTAGCGGTTCTGGAAGAGCTTGTCTTCGACCTTGATCTCGTTCTGGACAGTCATATCGGTCTCTTTCCCTTCCGGAGTTAGCGCCACGCGCGGGCCAGACGCCAAGCATCGCCCAGCAGGCCCCTCCAGCCGCGCGCTTTGACGAAGGCCCGCAGCATCTCGCCTTCCTTGGTCTTCTTGTCCACGCCGTCGACGCGGAACCACGTCTCGGCGGCCTGCGACAAGAGGTTCGGATAGTCGCTGAAGAGCTGCGGGTGCTTGTGCAGGAACTCCGGCAGATCCTTGTATTTCTTCAGGTCCTTGAGGACGAAGCTCTGCTCCAGCTCCTTGCGGTAGGCGGCCAGGTTGGCGTCGCTCATGGGCTTGCCTTCCGCCTTGAGCTTGATGATCGTCTCGGCGGCCAGTCGCCCCGTCGTCATCGCCATGTTGGAGCCTTCCCGGTGCAGGGCGTTGACGAACTGCCCGGCGTCGCCACAGATCACCCAGCCGTCGCCGAAGACCTTCGGGATGGCCTTGTAGCCGCCTTCGGGAATGAGGTGGGCGGCGTACTCCTTGACCTCGGACCCTTTGAGCAGCGGCGCCACGGAGGGATGGCTCTTGAACTTCTCGAGCAGCGAATAAGGCGTGTGACCGGAGTCCTTGAAGTCCGAGACCAGGCAGCCGATGCCGACCGCGAGGCTTTCCTTGTTGGTGTAGATGAAGGCCGTGCCGGTCATGGCGTTGGTCACCGTTCCCGCGACCTCGATCACCACGCCTTCCTCGTCCTTGACGTTGAAGCGGCTTTCGATCACGTCCTTGGGCAGGAAGTGCATTTCCTTGACCGCCAGGGCCACGTCCTCGGGGCTGATCTCGGCCCGGAATCCGGCGCGCTGGGCCAGCAGGGAGTTCACGCCGTCGCACAGCACCACGACGTCGGCATGGATGTCGCCGTTCTCGCGGTCGGTGCGCACGCCCACGACCTTCCCCGCGTCGTCCTTCAACAGGTCCGTGACCGTGGTCTCGCAGATGACCAGCGCACCGGCCTCTTTCACCTTCTTGTTGAACCACTTGTCGAACTGGGCGCGGATGATCGTATAGCGGTTCGGTCGCTCTTCGTTGAACTTGTCGGAACGATAGTGGGTGCCCATGTAGCTCTTGTCGTCGAGCATCCACAGGCGCTGCTCGATGATGTGGCGCTCCAGGGGGGCGTCGTCGCGGAAATCGGGGATGATCTTTTCCAGCGCGTCGGCATAGAGGATGGCGCCCTGGACGTTCTTCGACCCGGAGTACTCCCCGCGCTCGATCTGCAGGACGTTGAGGCCGCCCTTGGCCAGGGTATAGGCCGCCGAATTGCCGGACGGCCCGGCGCCGACAACGATCGCGTCGAAAGTCTCTGCCATGGTCTTGGTCTCCTTTCGCGGCTCAGCCGGCCATGCGGTTGACGGCAAGGCGCTTGCGGAAGGCCTCGGTCAGGGCGGGCAACAGGGTCAAGGCGTCGCCGACGATGCCGAAGTGGGCGAACTCGAAGATCGGCGCGTTGGGATCGCTGTTGATGGCGATGATGCAGTCCGCCCCCTCGACGCCGACCCGGTGCTGAATGGCCCCCGAGATCCCGGCGGCGATATAGAGCTTGGGACGGATGGTCTTGCCGGTCTGGCCGATTTGGCGGTCGGTCGGAATCCAGCCCTTTTGCGTCAGCGGACGGGAGCCGCCGTACTCGGCCCCCAGAACCTCGGCCAAGTCCTTCACCAGCTTGAAGTTCTCGGGCTTGCCGAGGCCCATGCCGCCGGCGACGACGATGTCCGCATAGGCGAGTTGGGCCTGGTCGCTGTCCTGGTCGGCGACGAAATCGAGGATCTTCGTCACCACGTCCGCCTCTTGCATGCCCAAGGCATGGTCGACGCGCTCCCCGCTCGTCCGCGCTTCGTCCTTTTCCGGCATGGCCATTACGCGCGGCCGCACGGTGGCCATCTGCGGGCGGTAATTCAGGGTGTGAATGGTGCAGAGGAGCGACCCGCCGAAGGTGGGCCGGGTGGCCGCCAGCGAGCGTTCGTCGTCGATCGCCAGTTCCGTGCTGTCGGCGGTCAGGCCGGTGGCCAGCGTGGTGGCGACGGACCCGGCCAAGTCACGGCCCAGTGTGGTCTCTCCCATCAGTAGGATTTCCGGCTTATAGTCGTTGAAC
>CAZFRK010000295.1:0-4188 GCA_964521375.1 uncultured Rhodobacterales bacterium | reverse complement strand
GGCCCTGGTCAAGCGCACCTTCTACGCCCCCGACGGCGAGGCGCCGCCGCCCGTCGACCAGTACGACTGCATCGTCGTCGACGAATGCCACCGCGGCTACCTGCTCGACCGCGAGATGGGCGACGCCGAGCTGCGCTTCCGCGACCAGCGCGACTACATCTCCAAGTACCGCCGCGTCCTTGACCGCTTCGACGCCGTGCGCATCGGCCTGACGGCGACGCCGGCCCTGCACACGGTCGACATCTTCGGCCCGCCGGTCTACCGCTACACCTATCCCGAGGCCGTCATCGACGGCTGGCTGATCGACCACGAACCGCCCCTCCGCCTGCACACCAAGCTGTCGGAAGAGGGCATCCAGTGGAACAAGGATGACGATGTCGAGGTCCTGGACGCCCGCACCGGCGCCATCGACCTGATCCAGGCGCCCGACGCGCTCAGCTTCGAGGTCGAGAGCTTCAACCGCCAGGTCATCACCCGGCCCTTCAACGCTGAGGTCTGCGCCTGGCTGGCCGGGCACATCGACCCTTCGCTACCCGGAAAGACGCTCATCTTCTGCGCCACCGACGCCCACGCCGACACCGTGGTGGAGGAGCTGAAGCGCGCCTTCGCCGACCGCTACGGTGGCGTGGAGGACGCGGCGGTCCAGAAGATCACCGGCCAGGCCGACCGGCCGCTGGAAAAGATCCGCCACTTCAAGAACGAGGCCCACCCCAAGGTCGCCGTCACCGTCGATCTGCTGACCACCGGCATCGACGTGCCGGAGATCGTCAACCTGGTCTTCATTCGCCGGGTCAACAGCCGCATCCTCTATGAACAGATGATCGGCCGCGCCACGCGCCTGTGCGAGCCGCTCTCCAAGACCGCCTTCCGCATTTTCGACGCCGTCGGCCTGTATGAAGCCATGCAACAGGTGACGGAGATGAAGCCCGTCGCCGCCAACCCCAATGTCACCTTCACCAAGCTCGCCGACGACCTGTTCGACCTGATGGGCCTGAAGCAGGCCGAACCGGACGAGGAGACGGGCGAGCACGCGCCGACGACCGGCATGGCCGAGGACCGAACCCCCTTCCAGCCCGGCCCGCCGTCCACCCAGGAGGCCGCCCGCCGCGGCGAGGGCGGGCGCTACCTCGTCGATCAGGTCATCGCCAAGCTCCAGCGCAAGAAGCGCCGCCTGTCGCCGAAGACGCGCGAGCAGGTCGCCCATATCTGCGGCCAGGACCTGGAGGGCTTCATTCGGTCCTTACGGGAGGCCCCGCCCGAGGTGGCGGCGAAGGCCCTGTTCGACCACCGCCGCCTGCTCGACCTGCTCGACCGCGGCGGCGACGGCGAGCCCCTGGTCCTGCCCATCTCCCATCATCCGGACGCTTATCTGAAGGAAACCGTCGGCTACGGCGAAGGCATCCACCGCCCGGAGGACTACCTGGAAAAGTTCCAGGCCTTCATTCGGGAGAACGTCAACGCCCTCCCGGCGCTGGCCGTCGTCGCCCAGCGGCCCCGCGACCTGACGCGCGGGCAGTTGCGGGAGGTGCAGCTCCTGCTGGCCGAAAAGCACTTCGACGAGGCCGACCTGCGCGCCGCCTGGCGCGACGCCCGGAACGAGGACATCGCCGCCAGCATCATCGGCTACATCCGCCAGGCCGCCATCGGCGACGCGCTGGAACCCTACGACGCCCGCGTCGACCGCGCCCTGGCCCACCTGTTGTCGAAGCACCGCTGGACGCGACCGCAACGCGACTGGTTGCAGCGGATCGCCAAGCAGATCCAAAAGAACACCATCGTCGACCGCCAGGCCCTCGACGCCCCGCCCTTCGACAAGGACGGCGGCTTCACCCGCCTGAACAAGGTCTTCGACGGTCGCCTGGAGGAGATCCTGGCGGAGATCAACGAGGGGATATGGGAGAGGGTGGGGTGACGATCGAGGTCTTCGATACACGTGAAATCCGATGGCAGGCCAATGACGGGTCTTACCAGATGGCCTGGGATCGAGCCGCGGAACTGGTCAACATCGTGACGCCGCACGGAACTCTGTGTCTGGGTCATCAAGCGGCCATGGAAGTGCTCAAGGGTCTCGACACCCTGCTCAACCTGACGACCGTCAAGACGGAACGCCATAAGGACCTGCCTCCGAATGCCGGGCTGGCGTGGACGAAAGAGCTGGACACGGAACTCTCTCGGCTTTGGTACGCCGGAGAGACGGTCTCGGTCATCGCCACGCGGATGGGACGAACCCACAGCTCCATAGAGGCCCGCTTGGTGCGGATTGGCCTCGTGGATGCCCGCGACGAGGCCCGCGCGAGAACGGAAGTCGACGACGGACTTTAGGCGGATCGTTCACCGAGGGAGGGTAAGATGAGGGAACCAGCGAGAGAGCCACGCGCCTTCATGCTCCGCTTGAAGCCGGGCAAAATCGATCGGCTTAAGTATGCCTTGGAGGCGTCCCGCCTCTTCGTTGGCTGGAGCGAAGCTGAAGGGCTGGATAACCCGACCTTGGGCCGGGCGGACTTTCGAGACATCGTCCAAGACGCTTATGGCTACACGCCTCGCCAAGCCGGACAATCGACCGGCACCCTCCGGCGCTTTATCCGGGACATGGGGGACGGTGATCTCGTCGCCGTCCCAGCCGGGTCGAGCTTCTATCTGGCGAAAGCGGGCGAACCCGTGGACTACGATAACGCTCGCCGGGAGGACGATACGTCCTGGTATAGACCGTGCGAGTGGCTTAATGATCGCAGACCCATCGCCAGGGCGGACGCTTCGGACGCCCTCGCGGCTTTACTCGGGGCACGGCATACTTGCCTGGACGCCACCGACCTCCTAGAGGAACTCCGCCGGTTGTCGCGCTAATTTCGGCACCAGCCCAAGGCTCCGTTGACCGAGAAACCTCATGACCCCCACCCACGACATCGTCGCGAAGCTCTGGTCCCTCTGCCATGTCCTGCGGGACGACGGCATCACCTATCACCAATACGTGACGGAGCTGACTTATCTGCTGTTCCTCAAGATGCTGGAGGAGACCGGGCGCGAGGGTCAGCTTCCCGAGGGCTGGCGATGGGGCGACCTGCGGCGGCGGCACGGGACGGAGCAACTCGACTTCTACAAGAAGCTGCTCATCCACCTGGGCACGCACGGCTCGACACGCGTGCAGGCGATCTTCGCCAATGCGCAGACGGCCTTGCAGAGGCCGAAGAACCTCGCCGCCCTGGTCGAGGCCATCGACGGCCTGGACTGGTATTCGGCCAAGGAGGAAGGCCTCGGCAACCTCTACGAAGGCCTGCTGGAGCGCAACGCCGGGGAAAAGAAGTCCGGCGCCGGGCAGTATTTCACCCCGCGCCCGCTGATCGACGTCATGGTCGACCTGATGCAGCCCCGCCCCGGCGAGCGCATCGAGGACCCCGCCGCCGGCACCGGTGGCTTCCTCATCGCCGCCGACACGTACATCAAGGCGTACACAGACAACCTCTATGACCTGACCGACGCCGAAGGCTACTACCAGCGCAACAACGCCTTCCTCGGCATCGAGCTGGTGCAGGATGCCCACCGCCTGGGCCTCATGAACCTCATGCTGCACGGCATCGAGGGCGAATTGCTCCTCGGCGACAGCCTGTCGGACCTGGGGGCGGGGCTGGAGCCGGCCGACCTGGTGCTGACCAACCCGCCGTTCGGCACCAAGAAGGGCGGCGGGCTGCCGAGCCGCGACGACTTCACCTTCCCGACCTCGAACAAGCAGCTCGCCTTCCTGCAGCACATCTACCGAGGCCTGAAGCCCGGCGGCCGTGCCGCCGTCGTGCTGCCCGACAACGTGCTGTTCGCCGGCGACGTCGGGGCGCGCATCCGCGCCGACCTCATGGACAAGTGCCGCCTGCACACCATCCTGCGCCTGCCCACGGGCATCTTCTATTCCCAGGGCGTGAAGACCAACGTGCTGTTCTTCACGCGCGGGCAGACCGACACCGGCAACACGGAGGCAGTCTGGGTCTACGACCTGCGCACCAACATGCCGCAGTTCGGCAAGACCCGCCCCCTGGCCCGCGCCCACTTCCAGGACTTCGAGGCCGCCTTCGGCGCCGATCCCCACGGTCTGGCCGAGCGCCAGGACCAGGGCGAGGCCGGCCGCTTCCGCCGCTTCACCCGCGCCCAGATCGCCGCCCGGGACGAGAACCTGGACCTCACCTGGCTGCGCGACGACAG
>CAZFRK010000294.1:0-4205 GCA_964521375.1 uncultured Rhodobacterales bacterium | reverse complement strand
TGATGGCTTGCCGGGGCTCACCGGCCAGGATCAGCGACAGGCCAAGGTTGTTGCGGACGCTGGCATTTTCCGGGTGGCGGGCGAGGATGGCGCGATAGGCCGTCGCCGCTTCGCCGTGCCTGCCCTGCATGTCGAGCAGGACCGCCTGCCCGTTCAGCGCAGCCACATGCTCCGGGGCGGCGGCGAGGATGCGGTCGTAGGCCGTGCCCGCCGCCGCGAAGTCGCGCTGTTGGATGGCGATGCGGCCAAGTCGGATCAGGGCGTCCGGCGCCTCGGGGTGGTGCCGCAAGGCATCGCCGAGCGCCAGCTTCGCCCGTTCCATGTCTCCGGCGGCGACCAGGGCGTCGGCCAGACCCAGGCGCGGGGCGAGGGCGGTCGGATGGGCGGCGACGGCCTGATCGTAGAGACGTAGGGCACCGGCCAGATCGCCCCCGGCCAGCGCCGCGTCGGCCCGACGCACGGCGCCGTCGACCGCCGTCGCGGTGGCGGTGGCGCGACCCTGGTCGGCGGCATCCTGGCGGGGGGCGGCACACCCGGAGACCAAGAGGGCGGCGCAGAGGAGCAGGGTGGCCCGTCGGGCGGCGCGGCGCGGCGATTGGGTCATGCGGTCAGTTCCCGAAAGAATTGAGAAGTTTGATGGCGGCCGGTCCGGCGGCGATGATCATGACCGTGGGCAGGATAAAGGCCATCATGGGGAAGGTGATCTTGACGCTCAGTTTCGCGGCGCGTTCCTCCATGCCCAGCATGCGGCTGGTGCGTTCCGACTGGGCGAGGGTCCGCAGGGCCTGGGTGATGGGCGTTCCGTATTGCTGGGTCTGGACAAGGGTGGCGACCAAGCTGCGGATGGCCGAGATCTGGGTGCGCTCCGCCAGACGGCGCAGGACCGTGACAGGTTCGCCCATGACCTGAAGTTCGTGCGCCGTGGTCTGCAGTTCGGCGGCCATGACGGGGGAAACGGTTTCCAGTTCGGTCGCCACGCGCTGGATGCTGGCGGCTAGGCTGTAACCGGCGTTGGTACAGATGACCAGCAGGTCGAGGGCTTCGGGCAGCGCTCGGTTGAGCTGCTTCTTGCGCCGGTTGACGAGGCGGTCGAGGAGAATTTCCGGCAGGATGAGACCGGCGAACAGCCCGCCGCAAATCATGCCCAGGCGTAGCACCGGATAGTCGGGGAAGACCCCTTCGGTTCCGAAGGCGGCGCCGATGACGCCCGCGGCGCCGCAACTGAACTTGATCGCCAGGAACGCGGACAGGTGATAGGGCTGCCGGAAACCGCCCGTGGTGAGCTGGTTTTGCAGCTTCTCCCGCTGCTTTCCGTGGAACAGCGGAACATGGTCCGCCAATCCCGACAACCGCTTGATCAGCACGGTCTTGACCGTCGCCTTGGAGGCTTCGCGGTCGCCGTGCGCGGCGGACCCGCCGGTCAGTTGCCGTGCCCGCCGGGCGATGCGGTCGCGTCGTCCCTCGGACACCGACAGGGCGAACAGCACGCCCAGGATGGCGAGTAGAAGGACCAGGATCTGGATGGCCTGCGGCGACAGGTCGGGCATGGTCATTCCTCCAACTGCGAGATGCGGTTGATGACGATGAAGCCGATGGCCAGCATCGCCGCCGCCAGAAGCATCATTTTCCGACCAGTCGGCGTGGTGAAGAGGATGGTCACGTAGTCTTCGTTCACCAGATAGAGAAAGCCCAAGCACAGGAAAGGAATGGCGCCGATGGCCTTGCTGGCGGCGCGGCCCTCGGCGACCAGGGCCTTGGCCTTCAGGCGCAGGTCACGGCGCGAGCGGATGATGCGGGCCAGGTTTTCGAGCGTTTCGGCCAATTGCCCGCCGGTTTCCCTTTGCAAAAGGATGCAGACGGCGAAAAAATTAAAGTCCGACACCCGGATGCGCGTCGTCGCTTCCTTCAGGACGTCCGCCATGTCGGCGCCGAGGCGCAGGGAGTCGGCCATGCTCTTGAATTCCGTGCGGACCGGCTCGTTCAACTCCTGGCTGGCGACTTGGATGGCCTGGGCCACCGGCACGCCTGCCCGAACGGCGCGGACGATCAGGTCCAGGGCGTCGGGAAAATCGTTCAGAAACAGAAGCTCGAAGCGACGCTCTAGAATGCGGTGGAGCAGTATCGTGGTGACCGCCGCCACGCTAAGCGCGACGGGCAGGTCGTAAAGTGGCGACCAGGGACGCACGAACTGCTGCCCGGCCAGGACCAGACAGGCGGCGACGATCGGGCCGCCGTAGAAGAGCGTCACGCCCGACCGTCCGCCGATGACCTGTATACGCTCGTGCAGCCCGAGGAGGCTTCGCCCCAGCCAGGTCCGCGCGCCCTTGGCGCGGCCCCGTCGCCGCTTGACGATGGCCGTGGCGTCCTCGGAGACGCTTTCCGTCGCCGGGCGGTCGTGGTCGATGACGTGGCTCAGGTGGCGCTTCATGCGGGTGCGGGTGTCGCCGCCGCGCACGTCGATGAAGATGCCGCGGCTCAGGTAGAGCAGAACCGCCAGCGAGGCCGTCAGGACGGCGATGTGAAGTAGGGGCAGGGTGACGCCGAGAATGGTCATTTGGTCGCCCTCGTGCATTCGGCCAGGGCGTCGGCCAATCCGTAGTAGGCGGCGGTCCGGCTGAAAACGGGCCGCAGGCCCGAACTCTGGTAGATGCCCTTGACCTCCTCGCCGAAGTGGCTGTCGTCGAACTGGAAGGTATAGAGGTCCTGGGTGATGATGATGTCCCCCTCCATGCCGCCGATCTCGGTGATGTGGGTGACGCGGCGCACGCCGTCGCGCATGCGCTCCAACTGCACGAACATCTGCACCGCGCTGGCGATCTGGCGGCGGATGGACACCAGCGGCAGGTTGCCGTTGGCCATCATGACCATGCTTTCCAGGCGGGAGATGGCATCGCGCGGATTATTGGCGTGGATCGTTGTCATGGAGCCGTCGTGGCCGGTGTTCATGGCCTGAAGCACGTCGAAGGCCTCCGGGCCGCGCGTCTCGCCCAGAATGATGCGATCGGGGCGCATTCGCAGGGCGTTGCGGACCAGGTCGCGCTGATTGACGGCGCCCAGGCCCTCGGTGTTCTCGGGGCGGGTTTCCAGGCTGACCACGTGCGGCTGCTGCAACTGGAGTTCCGCCGCGTCCTCGATGGTGACGATGCGTTCGCGCGGATCGATCAGGCGCGACATGGCGTTCATCAGGGTCGTCTTGCCTGTGCCGGTGCCGCCAGAGATCACCACGTTGAGGCGGCAGGCCGCGGCCACTTCCAGAAGGCGGGCCATGTTCGGCGACAAGCTGCCGTTCTGCGCCATGCGGCCCAGGGTCAGCTTGCTTTTCGCGAACTTGCGGATGGAAATGCTGGTGCCGCGGATGGCCAGCGGCGGCATGACCACGTTCACGCGGCTGCCGTCGGCCAGACGGGCATCGACCATGGGGCTGCTTTCGTCGACCCGACGACCGACCGAGGCGGCGATCCGTTGGGCGACATTGCGCACATGGCGTTCGTCGCGGAACTTGAGCGGCGTCAGCTCCAGGCGGCCATGCCGTTCCACGAAGATCTGGTCTGGGCCGTTGACCAGGATGTCGGTGATGGTGTCGTCTTCCAGCAGCGGTTCGATGGGGCCGATGCCGAACATGTCGTTCAGCAACTCGTCGATGATCTGGCGCTGTTCGGCCCGTGACAGCTTCAGGCGTTCGCGGGAGGCGATGTCGGCGACGATGGCCTCAATGTCGGCGCGGACCATGCCCCGCCCCTTCATCACGGCGGCGGAGACGTTGATGGTCTGGAAGACGTGGGTGCGGATGGACTGGAAGTGATCGGATCGGATCAGGGCGTCATGGTCGGCGGGCGGGATGACGGGCGCCGCCGCCTCGGATGGCATGGACACCGGGGACGCGCTTTCGACCGGCTCGCCAAAGGTCGCCTCGGACGCCATGGGGGTGTCGAGGGGGTAGCCCGACTCGCTGGCCGCCTTGCGCCCGAACATCAGTTCGACCTCCAGCCCAGAAGCCGCAGCCACCAGGGCTGCTTCTTCTTGACGGTGATCTGGCCGATCATGTCGCCCAGCATGGTCTTGAGCGCCGCGGAGAAGGGGCCGCCGCCGGTGATGACCGGCTCACCCAGGTTTTCCGCCTCGGTGACGGCGGCGGGGTCGAAGGGCAGAAGATAGGAGGGGGCCCGCCCCACGGCTTGTTGGAAATCCTCGGGCCGCAGGTTGCC
>CAZFRK010000293.1:0-4230 GCA_964521375.1 uncultured Rhodobacterales bacterium | reverse complement strand
GCTCTAACCGACTGAGCTATACCCGCCACAGGGCCTTCGCATAGCGAAGAGGCCGAGTTTCTACCCCCTGGAACGCCCCCCGTCAAGCGGTTCGATGGGAGAATTTCACGACGCCTCGCCGGAGGTCCCGGAGAGCACGCCGACATCGGCCCGACGCCCCTCGTCCAGGCGGTCGATGGCCTGCTTGCCCTTGTCCGCCAACGCGTCCAGACGCCCGATCTGGGCATCCAATTGAGGCAGGGCTTCGCGCCGGTACCGGCCGATCTCGTCGATGGCCGCCAAGACGTCGGTGAAGGCGCTTTCCAGGGCCTCCATCTCCAGCATGGAGGACGACGCGCGCTTCTGGATGGCCTGCCCCTGGCTACGCAGCTGTGTCGCCGTCCCGGCGATCAGGGCCGATGTCGTGCTGTTGAGGGCTTCCACCCGCTCCAGGACGAGGCGCTGATTGGCCAGCGCCAGGGCCACCGTCACGGCGACGTTGAGGGCCGAGACCGTCACCGTCACCGCGCGATCGACGCCCCGCATCAGTTCACGGTTGTTGCGGATGACCATTTCCAGGGCCAGAACGCCCTGCTGGTTGACCACCGCCTGCTGTCGCAGATCCATGATGCGTTGGCGCAGGGGGAACAGAAGCTCCTCCTCGATGAACTCGCGCCGCGGGTCGTCCTCGGGCCGTTCGGCGGCGGCGGTGGTCAAGCGGCGGTCGATGGCCTTGCCCAACGCCACCTGCCGTTCCAGTTGCCCGAACAGGTCCCGCATGGCCTGCTGATCCTGGGACAGGATGACGTTGTCGCGCTCCAGCATGTCGCGGCCCGCCTGAAGGCTTTTCAGGATGGAGTCCACGACTTCCTGGGCGCTTTCGAACTTGGTGAAATAGCGTTGGACCTTATCGCCGACGCCGGGCAGGAAGGACAGCAGGCGCCCCAACCCGCCCATGGAGAAATCCACCCGCTGGGGGTCCAGCTCCTGCATCTGGGTCTTGAGGTCCGTCAGGGCGACGGCGACGGACCCGCCGTCCTCGCCCTTGCTCGCCAAGGCGC
Source organism: uncultured Rhodobacterales bacterium (assembly GCA_964521375.1). GTDB lineage: Bacteria > Pseudomonadota > Alphaproteobacteria > Rhodospirillales > Rhodospirillaceae > CAZFRK01. Next base: position 3,190 of record CAZFRK010000293.1, on the reverse strand, counting down.
GGATGGGTTCACGCAGCATGGCCGAGCGATAGGCCGACTGCTCCTGAAGCTCGATACCCATGGTATCGACGGCCCGGCGCTGGTCCTGCGCCGAGGGCCCGTCGCCCGTCGCGCCGCCCAGCACATGGCCGACGAACCTGTCGGCCAGCGCGGCGAGTTCGGCGTCCTCGGGCGGCTCGGCGGCCACGACCACCTCCTCCGGCGCCTGGGCGATCTCGGCGGGAACGGAAAGGGAGAGGGAAAAGGGGGCGTCGTCTCGCTTATCGGCCATCGGTTCGTCCTTCATGGCGTCTGGGGGGCATGGCGTCCGGGGGGTCACGGCTTGAGCGTCAGCGCGTCGGGAAGAGCCGGGGCGGGCGCCCCGCGGACATCCAGTTGGGCGGCATTGTCCAGATAGCTTTCCAGCCGCCCGATCACATCCTCCAACGCTTCCCCGTCATGGTTCGTATCGGTGGAAATGCCCGACAAAACGCCGATCATCCTATCCATGGCCGTAATGATGTCGTCCAGGTCGTCCGACGCCTCGGCGACCCGTGCCCGTCCGGACTCCAGGATTTCGAGGCGTTCGGTCAGGGCCTTGGTCCGCGAGGGGTCCGTTTTCCCCTTGGCGGCCGCCAACCGCTTCCGGAGGGCGGCCTCGTCGATCAGCTTGATCCCATTCAGGATCGACGCCGCGCGTTCCAGCTTTTCCAGGGCCAGGACCATCAATCCGTCCAAAAGCCCCCGGTAGCGCGCCGAGGTCATTTCTCCCGGCGAGAACCGCTCGGCGATGGTTTCCTGGGCCAGACGGTAGCGCGCCTCCAACTGGTCGCAGGGATCGGATTGGGAAAAATGCCTGTTAAACCCCGTCAAACGGTCCCGAACCACCCGCAGCCGGGCAATAGGCGAGGCGTCGGGGGCGACGGCGGGCGGCGCTTCGGGTGTCGCGTCGGGCACCGTCGCCTCCGGACCGGCTTTCGCGCGCGCGGCCTTTCGGCTTCGCACAAGGATGTCGATGAAGACATAGAGTATCACAAGGAGAGCGAAGAAGCTGAACTCCCACTCTTCCTGCTTCCCCGCGACGGTGCCGAGCCCGCACAAGAACAGGAAAGGAAGCAGCGCGCCGTGGAGGCCGAGAACCTTCCAGCGGCTCGGTTCCGCGCCGGGCCAGACCAAGGCCGGTCGGACCAGCCCCAGGATGATGCAAGTCGGGGCGAGCAAGATCACGCCCAAGACACACAACGTAAAGACGAAACCCGCCATCCAGGGTTGCTCCGCGACACCGCCAACAGCCAGAGGCTCCGCGCACTTTACCGCACGGCGGGAATTGTGCCAGCCCCGCCTTCGGTCACACGACGGATTTGGACAAATCCAGGTCCTTCGCCCGGTCCAGATAGACCTGAAGGTCGGCCAGCGCGGTCGGCGCGTCGACCGTCGCCTTGCCGCGCTTGGTGCGCAGGCCGCCCAGCGTCACGGCGGCGTGATCAAGGGCGGTGATCGCCTGTTCGTTGGCGCCGCCCATGGCGGCCAGACGACGGTCGGTCTCCTCGACCATGGTCAGGCGCGCCTCCAGGGCGCGCCGTTCCTCTTCCCCCAGGCCCGGCGTCGCCAAGCGGCGGCGCACGTAGTCCACGTCCACGGCGGCGACGGCGCCCTTCAGGCTGTCCATGGCGGACAGGGTATCGACGGCGGTCAGGCAGACCTGCGACAACAAGCCGCCGTAGCGGTCATAGCTGACCTCTCCCGGCTCAAACCGGTCGGCCAGAATTCCATGAACATGCCGATAGCGCGCATAGAGGCGGTCGGCCTGACCGGCGGCCTGGGTCAGCCCCTGAGCCACCAGCCCCTGCTTGACGTCCCACAGCGCCAGGGTCACGGCGTCGCCGTCCTTGGGGCGGACCTTGGGCAGGACCGTGCCGACCTCGCGCGCCGCCTCGGCCTCCATGCGGCGCCGGACGGCCTCGCGCGCCTCCGCCTCGGCCCGCTCGACGGCGCGGCGGCGTCGATTGGCCCGGAAGGCGGCCAGCCGTTTGTGGCCGAAGACCCAGCCGCCGTAGCCGAGCAGCCCGGCGATCCACCCGGCCAAGGACGCTCCGTCACCCCACAGGGAGGTGAGACCGGCGATCATGGCGATGAAGGGCAGGACGAACCAGGTCCGCACGATGACCCGCGTGCGGGTGTGGGGTTCGTCCTCCAGCGCCCTGCGCGGCTCCATCATGCCGATCAGGAACCACGCCGGACAGGACAGGAACAGCCCGAAGGCGAAGCCTCGCAGAAGTTCGAGAATCATTCGCCGTTGGTCCTATTCTTGTCCGCCTCAGCCGAAATGGCGGCGCAGGCGCTCCAGGGCGTCGTCCAGGGCCGCGTCGCTCTTGGCGAAGCAGAACCGGATATAGGTCGCCGGAGGCTCCAGGCCGCTGATGTCGGGGCGGTAGAAGGCCGACACGGGCACCGCCGCGACGCCCGCTTCCTTGACCAGATGCATGCAGAAATCCGCGTCACCGCCGTTCCATCCCAGCCCCGAGTAGTCCACGGTCTGGAAATAGGTGCCGCCGACCGCCATGGGAAGGAACCCGATGTCCTTCAGCCCGGCGGCCAGATGGTCGCGGCGCCCCTGAAGGTCGCCGACCAGCTTCTCGAAATAGGGGCGCCCCTTGCGCAGGCCGTAGGCGACGGCGGTCTGCAGGTTGGTCGGCGTGGTGAAGGTGAGGAACTGGTGGGTCTTGGCGATGGTCGCCATCAGATCCGGCGCGGCGACGATGAAGCCCACCTTCCAAGAGGTGATGGAAAGGATCTTGCCGAAGGAGCCGATGCGGGCACAGCGGTCGCGCATGCCCGGCAGGCTCATCAGGGGCACATGCTCCCGCCCGTCGTAGATCAGGTGCTCGTAGACCTCGTCGCAGACGGCATAGGCGTCGTGCTTGTCCAGCAGCCCGGCGATGAAGGCCAGTTCCTCGCGGTCGAAGACCTTGGCGCAGGGGTTCATGGGACTGTTGAGGATGATCAGCTTGGTCTTGTCGGAAAAGGCGTCGGCCAACGCCTGACGCGGCAGGTCGTAGCCCGGCGGCTCCACCCGGACCAGCTTGGGGATACCCCCGGCCCGCTGGACGATGGGCAGATAGCTGTCGTAGAGCGGCTCGATCATCACCACCTCGTCGCCCGGCTCGATCAGGCCGAACAGGCAGCAGGCCAGCGCCTCGGTGGCGCCGGA
>CAZFRK010000292.1:0-4305 GCA_964521375.1 uncultured Rhodobacterales bacterium | reverse complement strand
ATGGGCCTTATACCGCCGACTCGCGGAGCGCCGCGATGACGCCGTCCAGGGTCACGCCGTCGGCGCGGGCGGCGAAGGTCAGGGCCATGCGGTGGCGCAGGACCGGGCGGGCGAGCGCCAGGACGTCGTCCGTGCTGGGGGCGAAGCGGCCCTCGGCCAGGGCGCGCGCCCGGACGCAGAGCATCAACGCCTGACTGGCGCGCGGCCCCGGACCCCAGGCCACGTTGCGGCGGACGATGTCGAGGTCGCTGTCTTCCGGGCGACCGGCGCGGACCAGCCGCAGGATGGCCTCGACCACGCTTTCGCCGACCGGCAGGCGGCGCACCAGCCGTTGGGCGGCCATCAGGTCGTCCGCCGTCATGACAGGGCGCGGCGGGGTGTCCTCGGCCCCGGTGGTCGCCAGCAGCATGCGGCGTTCGCTGTCCAGGTCCGGATAGCGCACGTCCACCTGCATCATGAAGCGGTCGAGCTGCGCTTCCGGCAGGGGATAGGTGCCCTCCTGCTCGATGGGGTTCTGGGTCGCCAGGACGAAGAAGGGGGCGGGCAGGTCGTGGCCGTGTCCGGCGATGGAGACATGGCGTTCCTGCATCGCCTGCAACAGCGCCGACTGGGTGCGCGGGCTGGCGCGGTTGATTTCATCGGCCATCAGCAACTGGCAGAACACCGGGCCGCGCAGGAAACGGAAGTGTCGGCGTCCGTCGCCGTCCTCCTCCAGGACCTCGGACCCCAGGATGTCGGCGGGCATGAGGTCGGGGGTGAACTGTACCCGCTTGGTGTCCAGGCCCAGCACCGTGCCCAGGGTGTGGACCAGCCGCGTCTTGGCCAGCCCCGGAAGGCCGATGAGCAGGACGTGGCCCCCGGCGAGCAGGGTGACGAGGCTTTCGTCGATGACCCGGCGCTGGCCGAAGATCTGTTCGCCGACCCCGGCGTGGGCGTCCTGGATCAGGGCGCCCAGACGGTCCACCTCGGCGGCGACCAGGGCGTCCGAGGCATCGGTTGACGGAGACGGGTTGCTCACGCGGCCCTCCCTGTGTAGTCGTGGCGACCTATATAAGGGGTCCAGGATGACACGATGATCGAGTCCGGTCTGGAGAAGTCATGATGACAGACACACCCGCCACGCCGCCGGAAGAGGCCGGGCCGCTTGAGTCCCAGGCCTCCGGCCTGCGCCGCGACGAATGCGGTTCCTTCGGCATGCGCATCGGCGCCGACGGCACCTGGTACTATCAGGGCAGCCCCATCGGCCGGAAGCCGCTGGTCAAGCTCTTCGCCACCGTCCTGTCGCGCGACGACGACGGCGTCTACTGGCTGACCACCCCGGTCGAGCACGGCACCATCGAGGTCGAGGACGCGCCCTTCGTGGCCGTCGAGATGGTCGTCGACCAGGACGACGACACGGCCCCCGACGGGGCGCGGCAGGTCATTCGCTTCCGCACGAATCTCGATGACTGGGTGGAGGTCGATGACGATCATCCCCTGCGCGTGGTTCATGACGATGCGACGGGCGAACCGTCCCCCTACGTCTACATCCGAAAAGGACTGGAAGCGAAGATCGCCCGTTCCGTCTATTATGATTTGGTGGCTCTGGCGGTCGAGGGGAAGGGGGCCGCCGGACAGGGCGCGGTCGAATTAAAAACAACCGGAGATATTGTCGGCGTATGGAGCAAGGGCAGCTTCTTCCCCTTGGGGACGATCTAGAGGGACGGTGGACCCGCGACGACCTTGTGCGTCGCCTGGCCAGCCGACGCGGCCTGGGCCTGCGATCGGACGTCGCCGTCGCCGAGACGCTGGGCGCCGAGGCCGACGACCTGCCGCCGGGCATCTTCGGGTGGCACGGCGAGGATCGTCCGTTGCGCGCCGCCGCCGTCCTGGTGCCGCTGGTCGCCCGACCGGACGGGCTGACCCTGCTGCTGACCCGGCGCACCGACCATCTGGCCCATCACGCCGGTCAGATCTCCTTTCCGGGCGGTCGCCTGGAAGAGGACGACGACGGCCCGGTGGCCTGCGCCCTGCGGGAGGCGGAGGAGGAAACCGGCCTGCCGCCGTCGTGCGTCGACGTTCTGGGTCGCATGGACGACTACGTCACCGTCACCGGCTTCCGCGTCGTGCCGGTGGTCGCCCTGGTCCATCCGCCCTTCACCCTGGCGCCCGATCCCTTCGAGGTGGCCGAGGTCTTCGAGGTGCCGCTGTCCTTCATCCTGGACGGCGCCAACCATGAACGGGTGGATCGGGTGGTCGACGGGCGGTCGCGGCCTTTTTACGCCATGCCCTACGGCGACTATTACATTTGGGGCGCGACGGCGGGTATGCTCATCAACCTGCACCGTATCCTCTCCGACTGACGGCGGTTTTCCTTCATCATGCCGCGCATCATCCTGACGTACCTTCTGCCTTTCCTCCTCCCGACGATGGTCTTCGTCGTCTGGACCTGGCTGCGCGCCCGCTATATCGAGCGCCACGGCGGCGAGCCGCCCCGCTTCGAGCAGGGGCCGTGGTTCTGGCTGTTCCTGAGCGGCGGGGTCTTGGTCCTGGTCAGCATCGTCGCCTCCATCCTGACCCAGGAGGGCGGCAAGCCCGGCGACGTCTACGTGGCGCCGCGCGTGGTCGACGGCAAGGTGGTGCCGGGGACGCACGGGGAATGACCGGCGGCGACGAGTCGCGGTCCCGGCCCGCGCGCGGTCCAGACCCCGAGTCCGACGACGCTCCCTTCGCCGACGCCCGGGGTGGGCGCCGCTTCAAGGGATGGGGCGGCGGTCGCGCGCCGATCGGCCAATTGTCCCCGTCGCCGTGGCGGGACTGGCCGGAAACCAAGGCCGTGGTGGCGGCCTTGCAGGCCGACGGCCAGGGCGTCCGCTTCGTTGGCGGGTGCGTGCGCGACGGCCTGCTGAAGGTTCCGGCCAAGGACATCGACATCGCCACCCCGGACCCGCCGGAAACGGTCATCGCCCTGTTGGAGCGGGCCGGACTGAAGGCGATTCCGACGGGCATCAAGCATGGCACCGTGACCGCCGTGGCCGGCGGGCGACCCTACGAGGTGACGACCCTGCGCGAGGACGTGGAGACCTACGGTCGTCACGCCGCAGTTCGCTGGTCCGACGATTGGCGGGCCGACGCGGCGCGGCGCGACTTCACCATCAACGCCATGTCGGCGCGGCCCGAGGACGGCGCCGTCTTCGACTATTTCGACGGCCTGGAGCATCTGGCGCATGGCCGCGTCGTCTTCGTCGGGCGGGCCATGGACCGCATCGAGGAAGACTACTTGCGCATCCTGCGCTTCTTCCGCTTCTTCGCCCGCTACGGCCATCCCCCCGCCGACGCCGACGCCCTGGAAGCCTGCCGCGTCCATGCGCCGAAGCTGTCCACCTTGTCCGGGGAACGGGTGCGCGACGAACTGCTCAAGATCCTGGCGACCGAGCAGGCGCCGGAGATCCTGTTGCTGATGCGCGGCGTGCGGGTGTTCGATCCGATCCTGCCGGAGGCCCAGGACTTCGGGCGCTTGCGACAACTGGTGTTCCTGGAAAGCCGGGGGCTGCGCGTCGCCGGGGTCGAGCCGGACCCGCTGCGACGCCTGGGGGCCGTGATCCATGGCGGGCGTGAGGCGGCGGCGGCGATCGCGGCGCGCCTTCGCCTGTCCAACCTGCAGACCAGCCGACTGATCGACATGAGCGACCTGATCGACGCGCCGCGGCCCGGCCTGGACCTCGCCGCCCGGCGGACGTTGATGCGTCGCCAGGGAGCCAACGGCTTCCGTGATCGGCTGCTGCTGCGCTGGGCTGGGGAGCGGGCGCGCGAGGGCCGCACGGATTCGGCGGCCAGCCAATCCCTGTTGGCCATGCTGGAAGAGATCGAGGAGGCGCCGCCGCCGCCGTTTCCCCTGCGCGGGCGGGACTTGATCGCGCTGGGCCTGCCGCCTGGACCGGAGATCGGCGTCCGTCTGGCCCAATTGGAGGCATGGTGGGAAGCCCATGCCTGCGAACCTGATCGCGAGGCCTTGATAAAAGAAGCCCGCTGCGACTTGGACGGTCACGGCGGGTGAGGCTGGGAGGAACCTGATACGGTGGCGGTGGCCTATTCGGCCGCCGCGCGGGAGTTGTGCCGTTCGCGGGCGAAGCGGGCCAACTCGGTGTCGTCTTCGGCCATGTGGACGCGCCACCAGCCGCCCAAAAAGGCCAGAAGGTCGATACCGGCGGTCTTTTCCCCGTCGCGGAAGCGTTCGTACAGGCTCGACAGGCGCTCCACGAACTGCTCGTGATGGCGCATGTGCAATTCGCGTTTCGGATAGCCGGACCGCTCCATGAAGGCGTC
>CAZFRK010000291.1:0-4322 GCA_964521375.1 uncultured Rhodobacterales bacterium | reverse complement strand
GGTGGAGGGCTTCACGAACCACATCGGACACGTGCCGGCCCTCAGCTTCGGCGCGTTGGCGGGCGGCGTCCCAGAGTTCGTCGGGTACACGCACGTTGCGGAGTGGGGTTTTCATGTGGGTTCCTTGGGTGGGTATCGGGTGAGGATGGCCTGGGCGAGCGCGTACAGGTTGAAACTGCCGTCAATAATCGTGTCGTTCAGGTGAGCCGAATCGACGTAGCTTCCGTCCGGTTCGGTCGGGTCGATGCTGAGTGTGTCGGCGATGAACCTAGCCAATTCACGGTGCTGCATGGGGTCTCCAAAGCGTGTCGTGGGATGCGTTACCCGCATTATGCGCCGAAACAGGCGCAATCTCGAGCCCTAAGCCTGCCCGTGGCGTCATTGCGCGCCCTCGAACACACGCACCGGAATCCCCGCCTCACGCGCCAACCTCATACAATTCCGTGTACCCCGCGAACCAGGCAGCAGGAACGCAAGACACAAGTCCGCGCCCAACGCCACCATCTTCGCGTTCCGCTCCGGGCCGAGAACATGCCCGTCTGGACCCATCTTCGCGGGATGCCCCTCATACGGCAGGAACTTGGATCGCCAAATCTCTTCCGCGATGATGTCTGCGCCGCCAAGGTGGCAGGCCCCGTGGACGAGAACGGCGTCGTCGGGCTTGCCCCATTCGATCCACGCGGATGCTAGCGCGCGGTCGATGGTGTCTCGGTCGGTCCAGTCGCGGCTTCCTGTGACGAGAAGCCGTTTGGGTGTGCTCATTTTGCCTCCTGAATTGCCCGTACAGCGCTTAGTATCGCCCTGCCGAACAACCATGCCTCCGATGCGGTCATGTCGTCATACAAACCCACATCCACCATGCCGTCATCGCTGGCGAACACGTTATCCACCAAACCATCAAACCGGCGCCAACCATCCTGCTGCTGCTCCACCGGGGCGGTCGGAATCAGCATCCAACCCGCATCCGTGAGGGCCTGTAACGCGGCTTCTGGGGTGTGCTTCCGCTTCGCCAACCGCAGCACTTCGAGCGCATCATCATCGTGGATCACGCGCGTTCCCTCATTGCCGTCCGGATCTCGCGGCAAACAAGGTCGCGCTTGAAGCTGCCAGACTCAAGCACCAGAAAGCCGTATGCGCTAATGATTGAGGCTGCGCGCAACTGGTCTTCCCTGGTGATCGATTCCGGCGCGTGCCGCAGCTTCCACTCGATGCTGTCTCCGTCGAAGGTTTCCATATCAGGGAGCGGCCATACGGAGTCGTCACTGATGATCAGATGTGTGGTGTTCATGCGTTGTCCTTTGTGAGTGCTGCGATCAAATCCGTGGGGTCGATGGAACCGCACTGCCGGTCCGCATGCTCCGCCAGCGCACGAATCTCCCACAATTCCGCCCGGAGACGCCGGTTTTCTTCCGCCACATCGTTGTACAACTCGTGGAACTGGTCACGTTCCGCTTCCACCGCAGCGTACTGCCGTTCCAGCATGTCGTACTCGTGGGAGTGGTCGCGGGAATAGCCAGCGGCGAGGATCGCGTCGGCCGTGTGCTTCTGGTGTTCACTCCAGTCGATGCCCTTGGTTTCGGTTGCCCAGCCGCACCTGCACCGCCAGGTGGCGCGCATGTCGCCGTTGACAACAACCACATGGTAGGCGGGGTTAGCGTGCTCGGCGTCGATCTCTGCGAGGTCGTCTCGTTCGTTCATGTCGGTTCCTATCCAGGTGTGTCGTAGCCGTGTCATGCAGCAGTGAACGTGGTGCGCTGCGTGTGAATCCACTCCCGCAGATTCAACTCCTGCGCCCACTCGAACGTCGTATCCTGCCCGTCGTTCTGGCGTAGCGCGATCAGGCGGACACGGAGTTCGGTGTAGTCGCGGTCGACGTGATCCATCGACAGATCACGGGCGATGGCGAGCACCGAGACAGCCCGAGGGTTGAGGTCGCGGTCGAGACGGTGCCGGCTGGTGGTGTTCATGGTGTCGCCTTTCCGATCGTCGCTGGTTAGAGGTTGTCGGGGTGGAGGAGGCCGCGCATGTCGAGGAGTTCGAGGAGAAGGTCGTAGATCGGGGTCATGGCAGAACCTTTCAGGCGGCGAGGGTGGCTTCCAACTTGGCGATCTTGCGGACGAGGCTGCGGCGAACACGGTGCAGGTCTGCAACATCGCGGACGTAGGCGGGAGGGTTGGCGATCTCGCTGTCGACGATCTTCAGGTCGGTGCGGAGGCTGGCGAGCTGGTTCATCTTCGGGCTCCTCGGTTCGTGGTGTGGGTACACCGTAACACTGCGTGCGTGCATGGTCAACACCCACGCCGGCGCCATCAACGCGCCCCACACGCGCCGTCGAACGCCACACCCACCCAATCCCCACCGCCGCACCGACAAGCCACCCACGGGCCACACAGGCACCCGCAAACACCCCCACAACGCAACGATGCCCCGAACCGAAGTCCGGGACATCGAAGGGCCCTGCGCTAGTTGGCGAGCTGCGCCCGCTCCACGAACTTGCGCCCCATGCAACCGTGCGCCGCAGCCGCCAGGCGAGCATCCCGCTCCGAGCCGCGGATACCGCCGCCCTTGCCGCAAGTGCAGGCGAACGTCCACGAAGCAGGGGCGAAGTCGTCGGCGGGATCGAACGCGACGTAGGCGGTGTGCGCGGCACCCTTGGCGGGGGCGGCGACGGAGGCGATGAGAGCGAGGGTGGCGGTGAAGGTGGTCATTGGGTTCCCCTTAACTCGTTGTGTAGGTACACCATAATCATCCAACCGGACACATGTCAACCACCAACCCGCACAGTAACCACCAAGCGCGGTCACACCGGACCCGAACGCACATCCACCCACCTGATCCCATGCGGCCCCGCATGCTCACGATGCGCCAGCGTCCACGCCCGCTGCTCCGCGAAATCCAACGCGATATGCGTATCCAACGCCGGGTTCGCGGGCGACGGCACCTGCTTGATACGCATGTGGAAGCGGTCGCCACACACACATTCGGTGACACTGTAGGTGATCACGCGTCAACCACCTCGTCGATCATGGAAACGACGATGGCCCCCAACCCGGAGGCTGGAGGCCATCGCTCGGTGTTCAGCAGCCGTGGGTGTAGCGGTCCCAGTCGTAGCCGCATGCCCGGCAGATCGTCTTGCCGTCGCGCACAACCCGGTTCGCGGGCTTGTCGTGCTGGGCCTTCATCTCGGCGAGGAGCTGGCGCTGGCTGACGGTGGTGGCGTACTCGATCATTTCGAACCCTCTCTGTTGTTGTGTGGGTACACCGTAACACCTCATGCAGCCACACACAACCCCACAAAGACTAGGCCGCGTTGCGGGATCGCTTCATCCTCTGCACATACACAGCCCGACTCCCCACCGTCGACGACCTACGATCCCGACCACGAAACACCGGCGCCACATCCGGAGAAAACCACAACACCCGAGCAGCATCACGAGCCCTCCTGAACTCCCGAGAAAACTGACCCGCATCCATCCCCAACGAACGCGCAGCCTCCCCAGCAGTCTGGAAACACGCACGAGTCCACAACAACTCCCGATGCTTCACAGACAGCGCATCACACACCTGCACCAGCGACACCTCATCCGTGAAACGTTCCTCCCACGGCTCACGCGGCCGGTTGAAGTCATGCCAATAGACCGTGGCGTTCACGGCCTGCTCGCCCCACTTGTTCATGCAGTGGTGACGCTTCTCGTCGCGGTTCATGTCACGGATTGCATCCGAACCGACGTCAATCAACTCGCCGAACGCCGGCGCCGCATCCCGCGCCCACAGGAACTCCACCATTGCGCACATTGCCACGTCGGTCATTTCTTCCACGTCCCATGTGAGTCCTGTGCGCCGTAGCGCAGTCAGGCTCAGCTTGTCGAGGTCACGTTGCGTGTAGCCGTGGCGGATCTCGAAGTCGATGCGTGCCATGCTTCATCCATTTCGCTCAGGTATCCGGATATGACAGAAGCCCCAGGCTTGTAGGCCCGGGGCTTCATGGTTGCCGAGTCAGCAAGCCTTCGCGTAGCGACGCTCCGCTGCAACCATCTTGCGGCGAGCAGTCACCGTGCCCTTCGCGCGGTACTCCGCCTCAGCCGCGTGCAGCTCAGCGCGCAGCAGGTTGATGCGAGCAATGAACTGGGTCTTGGACTCCCAGTCGAGCGGCTTGGAAGCCGGTACGGTCACGCTCACCACCGGATCGCTCTTGGTGGCGCAGCAGCCGGTCACCTCGCAGGTGGGCTCATTGAAGCCGCCCCAGGTGACGGTGACGAACCCGCGCTTGCAGGTGGGGCACACGAACTCGGTCGTGGTGGCCGTGGTGGCGGAAGCAGTTG
>CAZFRK010000290.1:0-4336 GCA_964521375.1 uncultured Rhodobacterales bacterium | reverse complement strand
ACTGGCGCGGGCGCGCCGCCACGGCCATCCGGTGGCCGCCCTGATGATGGATCTGGACCATTTCAAGCGCATCAACGACGAGTTGGGGCACGCCGCAGGAGACTACGTGCTGCGCCGCTTCGTCGACGTCGCGACCACCTGCTTGCGGTGCGAGGACCTGCTGGGCCGCCACGGCGGCGAGGAATTCGCCGCCCTGCTGCCGGAAACCTCCCTGAAGGAGGCCGTCTCCGCCGCCGAACGCCTGCGCAAGGCCCTGACGGCGAAGGCCAACCGCGACCAGCACGCCCTGGCCCCGCGCTGGCCGGTGACGGTCAGCATCGGCATCGCCGAATGGCACCCCGAGCAGTCCCTGGAAGACCTGCTGACCACCGCCGACGAAGCCCTCTACGCCGCCAAGCACGCCGGGCGCGACCGCTGCGAAACGGCCCCCGGCCCGGTCGAGACCTCGTCCCTGTCGGCGTAGCGTCACGTCGCGTCCTGACCGGACGGCGGCGGCGGCGGATAAAAGAAAAGCCCCGGCGAAGGCCGCCGGGGCTGAAAAGTTTGAACAGGGAGGCTTCACGTCTAGGAGACGTAGGATCCGAGGACCCTGGTGCCGGATGTCTCCATCCGGCGGGCAATCGAAGCGGACTTCGCTTGCCGGAACTCTGGCCCGTCGCGGTGCGCTGTTGCGCCGCAACGTGCGTGGGGCCTTATGTAGACCGCGCGGCGCCCTTCGGCCATGGCAAAAAACAGCGCCCAGCCATGCGTTTCGGACATGGCTTAGAAGACGGGCGCCCGGTCGCCGGGGTGGGCGGTGGTCAGCCAGACCGCCAGGGCGGTGGCCTCCGGGGTATCCTCGGCGGGGGCCCAGGCGGCGAAATCCTTGTCCGGCAGCGGCGCGTAGGGGCCTTGCTTGACCTCCAGGAAGGTACTGCCCGGCTCCAGGGCGATCACCGTATGCCATGTGCCGCCGCGGATTTCCGCCGCCGCCAGGCTGTCCGCCGCGCCGCCGGGCGTCACCTCGTCGCGGGTCAGCACCCGTCCGGCGTCGTCGAAGGTCAGGACGACCAGACGCCCGCGCACGCCGACGAAGAGTTCGAAGCGGTCGGGCCGGTGGCGGTGGGGGCGGACATAGCTGCCCGGCTCCATGGCGATGAACAGGCGTTGCACCGGGTCGTCGGGGGTGGCGTGCAGATTGTCGTTGAGGCGCCGCCGCGGGCGTCCCCGCGCGCCGTCGGCCAGGGTGTCGAGACGGGGACCGTCCACGCGCTCCAGACCGCTCATGACGCAATCCCTCGCGGGCACGTCACACCGGTGCCGCCGAGGCCGCAATAGCCGCCGGGGTTCCGGTGCAGATACTGCTGGTGGTAGTCCTCGGCGTAGTAGAAGGGCGGCGTCTCCTCGCCGGGCGGGCCGACGATCTCGGTGGTGACGCGGCCCAGACCGGCGCCCGTCAGCGCCGCCTGGAAGGCGTCCCGCGACGCCTCGGCCTCGGCCCGTTGGGCGGCGGAAAAGACGTGGACGCAGGAGCGATATTGGGTGCCCACGTCGTTGCCCTGGCGCATGCCCTGGGTCGGATCGTGCCCTTCCCAGAAGGCGCGCAGAAGCGCCGCGTAGGACAGCCGCGCCGGGTCGAAGACGACGCGCACCACCTCGGCGTGGCCGGTCAGGCCGCTACAGGCTTCCTCGTAGGTGGGGTTGGGCGTCGCCCCTCCGGCATAGCCGACGGCGGTGGACCATACGCCCTCCAGGCGCCAGAACAGGCGCTCGGCGCCCCAGAAGCAGCCCATGCCGACCACCGCCTGCTCCAGGCCGTCGGGCAGGCCGGTCAGAGGGGTTCCCAGGACCAGATGGCGGTCGGGCACCGGCATCGCCTCGGCGCGACCGGGCAGCGCCTCGCCGGGCCGGGGGATGGTCGATTTGGATCGGGGGAACCACATGGCGGCCTCCACTGGACGGACAAGGAATGACTGTCCGCAAGATGGGGCGCCCGGTCGGTCGGCTCAATCCCCGCGCGGCCCCGGGTCCAGCCGCAGGCGGGGACCGGGCCGCGGGCGTAAGAGGTCAGGCGTCAGGCGTGGTGTTCCTGAAGCTTTTGCAGCAGGAAATCGCGGAACACCGTCACCCGCTTGGAATGGCGCAGCTCTTCGGGATAGACGAAGTAGCAGTCGAAGCTGGGGCCGCGCAGCTCGGGCAGGACCTGGACCAGATTGGTCGCCACGGTGGAGAAGTAGTCCGGCATGGCGGCGATGCCGAGGCCGGACTGAACGGCGCGATAGATGCCGTAGATGTTGTTGACCCGCAGGATCGGCGTGCGGGCCGAGGTGGTCCCCGCCGACAGCAGCCAGTTCATGTTCTCCACCGGCGCCTTGGCGTCCTCGCCGTAGATGATGATGCGGTGGTTGTCCAGGTCGGCGGGCGTCTTCGGCATGCCGTACTTCTTCAGGTATTCCGGCGCCGCGTAGACGTTGTAATGCAGGGTGATGAGGTGGCGCTGGATGAGGTCCGGCTGGCGCGGCGCCGAAAAGCGGATCGCCACGTCGGCCTGCCGCATGGCCAGATCCACTTCCCCGTCGTCGAGCAGGATCGACATGTCGATGTCGGGGTAGGTCTCCATGAAGGTCTTGATGCGCGGCGTCAGCCAGACGCTGCCGAAGGCCACCGTGGTGGTCACCTTCAGCGGGCCTTCCGGCTTTTCGCGGCTTTCGGTGATGCGGCTTTCGACCATCGACAGCTTGGCGAAGACCTCGTGCACCGTGCGGTAGAGCAGCTCGCCCTGCTCGGTCAGGATGAGGCCGCGGGCATGGCGATGGAACAGCGAGACGTTGAGGCTTTCCTCGAGGCCCGAGATCTGACGGCTGACCGCCGACTGGCTGAGATTCAGGATCTCACCGGCGTGGGTGAAGCTCCCCGCCTCGGCCACGGTATGGAAGACCCGCAGCTTGTCCCAATCCATCATGCTGCCTTGTCGAGCCGGCATTGCTTCGCCCCTGTGTGTCGTTTTTCGTTGTCCGGGCCGATCGGCCCCTTGTTGCCCGTTCCATCCCGGCGCCTCCCCCCGAAGGCAGCGCGGATACAGAGAAAGCGACTATCCGTGTAAATATAATTCAACCGCTCTCCCGAACGGCTGGGGAAGTGTGCCATCCCCAACCATTCAGTTCACTCTTTTTCACGCATTCCGACCGTGGGGAAATTAAATCTCGCCCTGCTCGGCCAGGAAGCGGTCGGCTTCGATGGCGGCCATGCAGCCGGTTCCGGCGGCGGTGACGGCCTGGCGGAAGACGTGGTCCTGCACGTCCCCGGCGGCGAACACGCCCGGAATGTTGGTCTTGGTGCTGTCGGGCTGGGTGATCAGGTAGCCGGTTTCGTCCATGTCCAGCTTGCCGACGAAGAGGTCGGTGTTGGGCTTGTGGCCGATGGCGACGAAGACGCCATCGCACGCCACCTCCGACGCCTCGCCCGTCTTGACGTTTTTCAGGCGCACGCCGGTCACGCCCGGCGGCATGGGACCGTCGCCGGACTCGCCGAGGATCTCGTCGATGACGCTGTCCCAGACGGTTTCGATGCGCTCATGCTTGAACAGGCGGTCCTGCATGATCTTTTCGGCGCGCAATTCGTCGCGGCGGTGGACCAGGGTCACCTTGGAACAGAAGTTGGCCAGATAAAGGGCTTCCTCGACGGCGGTGTTGCCGCCGCCGACGATGACCACCGGCTTGCCGCGGAAGAAGAAGCCGTCGCAGGTGGCGCAGGCCGAGACGCCGAAGCCGGAATACTTGGCCTCGCTCTCGATGCCCAGCCACTTGGCCGAGGCCCCGGTGGCGACGACCAGGGCGTTGGCGACGTAGGTGTCCCCGGAATCGCCCTTGGCGACGAAGGGCCGCTTGGACAGGTCGATATCGACGATCAGGTCGTGGATCAGCTTGGTGCCGACGTTTTCGGCCTGGGCCTGCATCTGCTCCATCAGCCACGGCCCCTGCACCGGATCGGCGAAGCCGGGGTAATTCTCCACGTCGGTGGTGATGGTGAGCTGACCGCCCGGCTGCATCCCGGCGACCATGATCGGTTCCAGGTTGGCCCGCGCCGCGTAGATGGCGGCGGTGCAGCCCGCCGCGCCGGAGCCGAGGACCAGAACCTTCGTTTCGTATTCAGCCATGGATTCACGAACCCCCAAGGGATTTGGTGTCACGATTTGGCCGTGAAGATAAGCATTGCCGGGACCCGGCTCAAACGAAAAGGGGCGCCCCGGCGGGACGCCCCTCTCCAAATCCCGGCGAAACGGAGCCTTAGAGGGCGCCGGCTTCGTCCTTCAGGAAGGCGGCGACACCGTCGGGGGTCGCGGTCATGCCCTTCTTGC
>CAZFRK010000289.1:0-4336 GCA_964521375.1 uncultured Rhodobacterales bacterium | reverse complement strand
AGTAGCGCATGTTGGCCATGCCGCCCTCGTACATCAGGTCGACGATCAGCTTCACTTCGTGCAGGCACTCGAAGTAGGCCATTTCCGGGGCGTAACCGGCTTCGACCAGGGTTTCGAACCCGGCGGTGATCAGCTCGGTCAGACCACCGCACAGCACGGCCTGTTCGCCGAACAGGTCGGTTTCGCACTCTTCACGAAAGTTCGTCTCGATGATGCCGGAGCGACCGCCGCCGATGGCCGAGGCGTAGGACAGGGCCAGTTCCATGGCGTTGCCGGAGGCGTTCTGGGCCACGGCGACCAGGCAGGGGACGCCGCCGCCACGCTTGTATTCGGAGCGCACGGTGTGGCCCGGACCCTTCGGGGCGACCATGAAGACGTCGAGGTCCTTGCGCGGCTCGATCAGCTTGAAGTGGACGTTCAGGCCGTGGGCGAAGACCAGGGCGGCGCCGTCCTTCATGTTGTCGGCCAAATCGGCGTAGTAGATCTCGGCCTGCAGTTCGTCGGGGGTCAGCATCATGACCACGTCGGCCCACTTGGCGGCTTCGGCGGGGGTCATGCACGTGATGCCTTCGCCCTCGGCCTTCTTGCGGCTGGGGGACCCTTCGCGCAGGGCGACGGCCACTTCGGCGACGCCGGAATCACGCAGGTTCAGGGTGTGGGCGTGGCCCTGGGAGCCGTAGCCGACGATGGCGATCTTCTTGCCCTTGATCAGGTTCACGTCGGCGTCGCGGTCGTAATAAACGCGCATGGGGTCAGTTCCTTCGACTTGTCGCTTCTATGCGGGAAAAGGGGCGGTCGTCCGTCATCGGGACGTCGGGCCGCCCATCCGTAGGGTTGGAATGACGCGGCGGCCCTAGAGGGGTTCCGTGCCGCGGGAAATGGCGACCACGCCCGTGCGGGCCACGTCCACCAGGCCGAGCGGCTCCATCAGGTGAATGAAGGCGTTCAGCTTGTCGGTCTTGCCGACGATCTCGAAGACGAAGCTTTCGTTGGTGCTGTCGACGACGTTGGCGCGGAAGATGTCGGCGATGCGCAGGGCCTCGACCCGCTTCTCGCCGGTGCCGACGACCTTGACCAGGGCCAGTTCGCGGGACACTTCCGGACCTTCGACGGTCAGGTCGCGCACCCGCTGCACCGGCACCAGACGGCCCAGCTGCGCCTTGATCTGTTCGATCACCATTTCCGTGCCGCTGGTCACCAGGGTGATGCGCGACAGCTTCTCGCGGGCGTCCACCTCGGACACCGTCAGGCTTTCGATGTTGTAGCCGCGCCCGGAAAACAGCCCGATGACGCGGGCCAGGACACCGGACTCGTTGTCCACCAGCACGGAGATCGTGTGGTACTTCACTTCGGTCGACATCTGCATGTCGGTGGTGCTCCCCTTGACCGCGCCGTTAGACCAGAACCTTGCCTTCGTCGGCGATGGCTTCGCCGCCGGGCTCCACGGGACCGAGCAGCATCTGGTTATGCGGCTTTCCCGAGGGGATCATCGGATAGCAGTTTTCCTGCTGCTCGACGCGGACGTCCATGATGACCGGACGGTCGGTGGCGATCATTTCGCGGATGCTGTCGTCCAGGTTCGCGGCGTCGTCGACGCGCATGCCCACGGCCCCGAAGGCCTCGGCCAGCTTGACGAAGTCCGGCAGGGCCTCCGAATAGCTTTCCGAATAGCGGCTGCCGTGCAGCAATTCCTGCCACTGGCGCACCATGCCCATGTAGAGGTTGTTCAGGATGAACACCTTGACCGGCAGGCGGTACTGCACCGCCGTGGCGATCTCCTGCATGTTCATCATGAAGCTGGCCTCGCCCGAGATATCGACCACCAGGGCGTCGGGATGGGCCATCTGCACGCCGATGGCCGAGGGGAAGCCGTAGCCCATGGTGCCCAGCCCGCCGGAGGTCATCCAGTGGTTCGGCTTGTCGAAGCCGTAGTGCTGGGCCGCCCACATCTGGTGCTGGCCGACCTCGGTGGTGATGAAGGTCTCGCGGTCCTTGGTCAGCTCATAGAGGCGCCGGATGGCGTGCTGCGGCTTGATGACGCCGCCGTCCTGGGTGAACTTCAGGGAATCGACCTTGCGCCATTCGTTGATCTGCTTCCACCAGGCGTCCAGGGCCTTGCGCTCGGGCTTGGCCTGGTCGGACTTCCAGATCTTGATCAGGTCTTCCAGCACATGCGCCACGTCGCCGACGATCGGCACGTCGACGGCCACGTTCTTGTTGATCGAGGACGGGTCGATGTCGATGTGGATCTTCTTGGAATTGGGCGAGAAGGCCGACAGCAGTCCGGTCACGCGATCGTCGAAGCGGGCGCCGATGCACAGCATGACGTCGCAATCGTGCATCGTCATGTTGGACTCGTAGGTGCCGTGCATGCCGAGCATGCCCAGGAACTGCCTATCGGACGCCGGATAGGCGCCCAGGCCCATCAGCGTCAACGTGATGGGGAAGCCGGTGGTCTGGGTGAAGTTGGTCAGCAACTGGCAGGCCGCCGGACCGGAATTGACGACGCCGCCACCGGCGTAGATGACCGGCTTCTTGGCCGCCTTCAGAAGCTCCACCGCTTCCTTGATGCGCTTCGGGTCGCCCTTGACCGGCGGACGGTAGTGCTTGTGCTTGACCTTGGCGGCGGGCTGGTAGGTGCCCTTGGTCATCAGGACGTCCTTGGGCAGGTCGATGACGACCGGCCCCGGACGCCCGGTGCGGGCGACGTAGAAGGCCTCGTGCATGACGCGCGCCAGATCGTCCGCCGACTTCACCAGGTAATTGTGCTTGGTGCACTGGCGGGTGATGCCGGTGGTGTCGGCCTCCTGGAAGGCGTCGTTGCCGATCAGGTGGGTGGGCACCTGGCCGGTCAGGCAGACCAGGGGCACGCTGTCCATCATGGCGTCGGTCAGGCCGGTGACGGCGTTGGTGGCGCCCGGCCCCGAGGTTACCAGGACGGCGCCGACCTTGCCGGTCGACCGCGCGTAGCCTTCCGCCGCATGAACCGCCGCCTGTTCATGCCGAACCAGAACATGCTTGATGTGGTTCTGCTGGAACAGTTCGTCGTAAATGGGCAGGACCGCGCCGCCGGGATAGCCGAAGATGACCTCTACGCCCTGATCCTGCAGGGCCTTGAGGACGATCTTTGCTCCCAACATCTCTTCCTGGGCCATGTGAGCCACCCTTTCTGAAGCATTCGAAAAAGGGGCTTGGACGGCCGCCGGTCACGCGCGCGGCCGTTCAGGCAAGCCCCATCTCCCCGCGCTCCGGCAGGGAGAGACGGCAACCTAGTCCCTCATGGGGACGTGGTCAACAAAAACTGACGAACAATCTTATAGATTTCCGCCCGCAAACTTTCCGAATATTTCGCCCGCATGACATGGTCCGTACGAAGCTGTCGCCGGAACCATGTTCCCTGCCGTTTGGCGAACTGGCGAGTGGCGGTCTTCGCCGCCGCCACGGCGTCGTCCAGCGGAGTCTCTCCGCGCACGTGGGCGGCCAGCTCCGGCACCCCCAGGGCCTTCATGACCGGCGCGTCGGCGGGCAGGCCGCGAGCCAGCAGGGCGCGCGTCTCCTCCAGCGCCCCGGCCTCGATCATGGTGTCGAAGCGCCGGTCGATGGAGGCGTTGAGCACCTCGCGCGGGGGATCCAGGACCAGGGTGAGGAAGCGTCCCGCCACCGGACGGACGGGCGGATCGCGCTGCCAGTCGCTGATCGACCGCCCGGTGGCCTGCAACACCTCCCAGGCGCGAACCAGCCGCTGGCTGTTGCCGGGATGCAGGCGGCCGGCGGTTTCCGGGTCGGCGGCGGCGAGGCGCCTGTGGAAGGCGGCGTTGCCCTCCTCGGCCATCAGGGCGCGGGCCTCCCGGCGCACGTCGTCGGGCACCGGCGGAATGGGCGACAGGCCGTCCACCAGCGCCCGGATGTAGAGGCCGGTGCCGCCGACCACCACCGGCAGGTGCCCCCAGGACCGCGCGTCGGTGATCTCGGCGGCGGCCATGGAGGCCCAGATCCCCGCCGAGCAGAGGTCGCCGCCGCCCAGCACGCCGTAGAGACGGTGCCGCAGCGCCGCCACCTCGACCGCCGAGGGGCGGGCCGTCAGCACATGAAGGTCGCGATAGACCTGCATGCTGTCGGCGTTGATGACCGTGCCGTCGAAGGCCTTGGCGATGTCGAAGGCCATGGCCGACTTGCCGCTGGCCGTCGGTCCGCCGATGACAATGACGGGCTGTTCCGCCGCCTGCTTTTCCGTCATGACCCTTGCCAATGGTGAAGCTTCGCGCCTATACGATGCACGGCCCGCGCCCCGCCGCAAGGCCCCGTCGTGGGGGGGGGGCGCCCCCCCCCGCCCCCC
>CAZFRK010000288.1:0-4340 GCA_964521375.1 uncultured Rhodobacterales bacterium | reverse complement strand
AGCGCGCCGACGCCGACAGGCCGCTTCGGTCGGTCGCCGTCACGATGATCGCCGTGCCCGGAATGGCGACCGGCGTGCCGCTCAGGGTTCCGGTGGTCGGGTCGATCGACAACCAGGCGGGCAGCGCGCCGTCGCCGTCCAGGGTGGCCGAATAGGTGAGGGTGTCTCCGGCGTCGACCTCGGTGAAGGCCGAGGCGGGAAGGGCCATCGACCAGGGCGTTCCAGCCGTCGCCGAGGCGTCGGGAATGGTTCCGGCGGTCGGCCCGTCGTTGGTGTTGGTCACCGTCAGGGCGAAGGTCTGGGCGACTGTCCCGCCCGCCCCGTCGGCGGCGGTGACACGCACGGTCAGCGTCCCGACATCGTCGTTGAGCGGCGTCCCCGAGAACGTCCGGGTGGCGGCGTTGAAGGACAGCCACGTCGGCAGGGCGGCTCCACCATCCTGGGTCGCGCTCAAGGTCAGGGCGTCGCCGTCGAGGTCGGTGAAGGCGTTGGCGGGCACGGTGTAGGTGAAGGCCGCGTCCTCCGTCGCCGACTGGGCGGTCAGGGCTGGACCGGTGGTCGGCGCGTCGTTCACCGGCGTGACGTCGATGGTCATGGTACCCGTCGCCGTCGAGGTCGTGGTTCCGTCGCCGACCTTCCAGGTGAAGCTGGCGTAGCCGGTGCCGTTGGCGTTGGCGGCGGGACGGAAGGTCAGGGTGCCGACCTGGGTCGGGGTGAGCGTCGTATTGTCGCCGACCAGGGTATCGCCCGCCCCGTAGGCGCCGTTGCCGTCGGCGTCCAGGAACAGTTGCCCGGTAGTCGGGGCGGTGACGATGGTGACCGCCTGGAGGCTGTCGCCGGTGTCGGGATCGGAGAACCCGAAGTCCGCCGTGGTGAAGGTGAGGGCGGCGTCCTCCGCCACGCTCTTGGTGGGGGTGGCGGGGGAAATCGTCGGCGCGTCGTTGGCGGGCGTGACGTCCAGCGTGATCGTGCCGGTCACGGCGGCGGCGGTGCCGTCGCTCACCGAGACCGCCAGGGTGGTGTCCTTGTCCATGTTGGCGACCGGGGTGAACTTCAGGGCGTTGAGCGCGCCCTGAACGGTCGCCGCGTTGCCGCTGACGCTCCACACGCCGGTGGCGGCGTTGAAGGTTCCACCGCCGGTGCTCGCCAGCGCGCCGAGGCTCTTGTCGGCCATGGTCACGGTCGCGGTCAGGGTGTCGCCATCGGCGTCCTGGATGCTGGTGGCGGTGCCGAACACGCTGACCGCGGTTCCGGGATCTTCCGCGTAGGCCGCCGTCTGGGTCAGGTTGGTGGCCGTCGGCGCGTCGTTGACCCCCTGGACCGTGACGCTGGCGTTGACCGTCGAACCGGTATTGTCGGCGTTGTCCGTGGCGGCGAAGGAGATCGTTCGCAGGGCGGTGGAGGGGGCCTGGGAGGTGTTGTTGTACCGGATGGATTCCATCAGGGCCGTCATGGTCACGGCGTCGGTGGAGCCGTCGTTGATGGTGATCGTCAGGGTGCCTGTGCCCGCGTTGTAGGAGCCGATGCTCACCGCCTCGCCGTTGACCGTCTGGGCGCCGGTCCCGAAGGTGGAGGCGAGGCTTTCGGCGGCACCGTCGGGGCGGTTGGTCAGGGTGACGGTCAGGCTCTTGAAGGTGCCGTCGTCGCTGATCGTGCTGTCGCTGTCGGCCAGGGCGACGGCGGCGCCGTCTTCGGTGAAGGTGATCTTGAAGCCGCCCTCCGCGGCGCCGGAGGAGTCGTCGCCGTCCAGGTCGATGATCGGCGCCCGCACCAGGGCGACGGTGACGTCGGCGTTGGCCGATGTGGCGCCGTCGCCGTCCGAGACGGTGACGCGAACCGTCCGAGACGCCGTGTTGACGGTCCCCGCGTCGGTGTCGCGATAGCGGAGGGCCCGCAGCAGATCCTGGACGCGGGCGGGCGTGGCGTTGGCGTTCAGCGTCACCACGAGGTCGGCGCCCCCGGTTCCTCCGGCGACCGAGCCGATCGCCGTGCCGCCGTGCGAGACGGTGCTTCCGGACAGGGTGATCTGACCGGCGGAGGCGACGGTCAGGGTGTCTTCCCCCGCCTGTCCGTTGGCCGTGATCGACACCGTGACGGCGCCGCCGGAGAGGTCGGCGGAATCGACGTCGGCGAAGGTCAGGGCGGTCCCGGCATCCAGGGAGACGCCGCCGCCGCCGATGCTGAAGGACACGCTGTCGCCGCCCAGGTTGGAGACCGCCGGAGCTTCGTTGACGTTGGTCACCGTGACCGTCAGGGTCTGGTCCCGCGTATTGCCCGCGTTGTCGGTCGCCCGCACGGTGATCGCGTGGGAGGCGTTGGTCTCGCGGTCCAGCAGGCTGCCGTTGGCGACCGTCACGGCGCCATTGGCGGCGATGGCGAAGCGCCCTCCGGCGGTGTCGGTCAGGCTGTAGGTGACGCCGTCCGCGCCGCCGCCTGTGACGGTGGCGACGGTCGTGCCGTTGGCGCTGTTCTCGGCGATGGACAGGGTCCCCGACGGGGCGCCGGGACTGTCGTTGTCCACCGTGGCGTTGGTGGTGTCGGCGGTGGTGGTGGCGTTCCCCGCGTTGTCGGTGACGGTGACCGAGACGTTGCGGTTCACGGCGTCGATGGACCCGCCGCCGTCCTCGGTGATCTGGTAGGTGGCCGTCCAGGTGCCGCTGGCGTTGGTCGCCGCGACGGTGGAGCCGCCGCCGAATTGGCTGAAGTCGACGGTGACGCCCGCGATGGTGTCGCCGTTGTTGTCGCCGGCGCCGGTGTTGTTCCAGGTGGCGGTCACGGTATCGCCGACCTTGAAGGCGCCGCCGGTGCCCGTGGCGCCGGAGAGGGCGATGTTGGCGTCGCTGGCCGTCGGGGCCTGGGTGTCGACGGTCAGGGAGGTGCCGTCCGCCGTCGTCTTGGTGTTTCCTGCGTTGTCGGTCGCCGTGATGGAAACGGTCTGGTTGGCGGCGTCGATGGCCCCCGCCGACAGCACCATGCTGGCCGTCCAGACACCGCCGGAATTGGTGGCGGCGACCGCCGCCCCGCCACCGAAGGCACTGAAGTTGGCGGTGACGCCGGTGATGGTGTCGCCGTTGTTGTCGCCGCCGCTGTCGGTCCAACGGACGGTCAGGGTGTCGCCGGGCCGGTAGGCGCCGCCGGTGCCGCTGCCCGTCGTCGTCACGGCGATTTGGCCGTCGGTCACGGTCGGCGGCTGACTGTCGACCGTCGCGTCGGTCGAATCCGTCGTCGTCTTGGTGTTCCCGGCATTGTCGGTCGCGGTCACCGACAGGTTCCGCCCGGTGGCGTCGATGGCGCCGCCGGCGATCGTGTAGGTGGCCGTCCAGGTACCGCTGGAATTCGTCGCCGCCACGGCGCCGCCGCCGCCGAACTGGCTGAAGTCGACGGTGACGGTGGAGACGGTGTCGCCATTGTTGTCGCCGCCCGCCGTATTGTTCCAGGTGGCGGTGACGGTATCGCCGACCTTGAAGGCACCGCCGGTGCCCGTGGCGCCTGAAATGGCGATGGCGCCGTCGCTGACGGTCGGCGCCTGGGAGTCCACGGTGGCGTTGGAACTGTCGGCAAGGGTGGTGCTGTTGCCCGCGTTGTCGGTCACGGTGGCCGAAATGTTTCGGGCCGTCGCGTCGATGGCCCCGGAGGCGATCACATAGGACGCCGTCCAGACGCCCGAACTGTTGCTGGCCGCCACGGCGGTGCCGCCGCCGAACTGGCTGAAGTCGATGGTGACGCCGCTGATGGTGTCGCCGTTGTTGTCGCCCCCGGAGTCTGTCCAGGTGGCGGTGACCGTATCGCCGATCTTGTAGGCGCCGCCTGTGCCCGAGGCCCCCGAAACGCCGAGGTTGGCGTCGGTGACGGTGGGGGCGGCGTTGTCGACGGCGGCATTGGTGGTATCGGCCCGCGCCGTGGCGTTGCCCGCCGTATCCGTCGCCGTCACCGTGACGTTGCGGTTGGTGGCGTCGATGGCCCCGGCGGCGATGGTGTAGGTCGCCGTCCAGGTTCCCGAACTGTTGGTCGCCGCCACGGCGGCCCCGCCGCCGAACTGGCTGAAGTCCACGGTCACGCCCGCGATGTCGGCGTTGTTGTCGCCGACCGCCGTATTGTTCCAGCTGGCGGTCACGGTATCGCCGATCTTGAAGGCGCCGCCGGTGCCCGTGGCGCCGGAGAGAGCGATGTTGGCGTCGCTGACGGTCGGCGCCAGGGCGTCGACGCGCACGTTGGCGAGGCTGTCCAGACCCGCCAGAGCGGGATTGGCGGCGACGCCGCCGGTCTGGGCGGCGATGGCGCCGCCGTTGAGGTCGATGGCGTTGCCGTTGGCGACGCCGATGCCGTTCGTGTCGCTGTCG
>CAZFRK010000287.1:0-4347 GCA_964521375.1 uncultured Rhodobacterales bacterium | reverse complement strand
CTCCGCCCGCCGCGGGCGGCCCGGCGCCCGCCGTCGCCGACGGCGTTCCGGCGGGCCATGTGGCGGCCATCACCGCCGCCGTCGCCGTGATCACCGGCGGCCGCGGTCGTCTGGTGGCGGTCGACATCCCGCCGCATCGCTCCGAAAGCTGGGCCAACTCCGGGCGGATGGAGCAGTATTCGGCCCATCACCTGCACTACAACTGGACCATTCCCGGTCCCCCGCACATCCAGCACGACGGCACCGTTCACCACGAACCGCCGCCGCCTCCCACCCGCAGCAGCAAGTGAGCGACAGCCCATGAGGACGTTCCGCATCACCGTCGACGGCACCCCCTATGACGTGACCGTCGAGGAAACCACGGATGGCGCCGCGCCCATGCCGACCGCGCCGACCCCCGCCTCGCGTCCGGTCGCTCCGTCGCCCGCCGCCGCTCCGGTCGCCGCCGCGCCGACCGCCGCCCCGGCCCCCGCCGCCGGTGGCCCGGGCGATGTCGCCAGCCCCATGGCCGGGACCGTGGTCAAGGTCGAGGTCGCCGTCGGCGCCGCCGTCGAGCAGGGCCAGACGGTCATCACGCTGGAAGCCATGAAGATGAACACCTCCGTGACCGCGCCGCGCTCGGGCAAGGTGGCGAGCATCGCCGTGACGGCGGGCACCAGCGTGGCCGAAGGCCAGTTGCTGATGACCATCGCCTAAGACTTTTCGTCGCCCGCACCCTTTCCGCCAGCCAGCGAGCCGCCGCCCGATGGAACAGATCAACGAGATCATCGCCCTCACGGGCTTCCCTCTCCTCACCTGGAAGATGATGGTGATGTGGGTGGTCGTCGGTGTGCTCTTTTACCTGGCCGTGGCCAAGAACTTCGAGCCGCTGCTGTTGGTTCCCATCGCCTTCGGGGCGCTGATGGCCAATCTGCCGACCGAAGGCATCGTCAATATTCCGGTCGGGGAGCATCCGGGCGGCCTGTTCTACTACATCAGCCAGGGTGTCCACCTGGAGCTGTTCCCGCCGATCATCTTCCTGGGCGTCGGCGCCTTGACCGACTTCGGGCCGGTGATCGCCAACCCGCGCACCTTCCTGCTGGGCGCGGCGGCGCAGTTCGGCGTCTTCGCCACCTTCATCGGCGCCATCCTGCTCGGCTTTTCGACCGACCAGGCCGCCGCCATCGGCATCATCGGCGGCGCCGACGGGCCGACCTCGATCTTCCTGTCCAACAAGCTGGCGCCCGAGCTTCTGGCCCCCATCGCCGTGGCCGCCTACAGCTACATGGCGCTGGTGCCGCTGCTTCAGCCGCCGATCATGCGGGCCCTGACCACCAAGGAGGAGCGCCGCATCCGCATGCGCTCCCTGCGCAAGGTCAGCCGCGCCGAAAAGCTGGTCTTCGCCTCGCTGGTGACGGTGCTGGTGATCCTGCTGGTGCCCGCCGCCTCGGCCCTGATCGGCATGCTGATGCTGGGCAACTTCCTGCGCGAATGCGGCGTCACCGAACGTCTGTCCAAGGCCGCGCAGAACGAGATCATCAACGCCGTGACCATCTTCCTGGGCACCAGCGTCGGCATCACCATGACCGGCGACCGGTTCCTGCAACTGGAAACCCTGATGATCCTGGGCCTCGGCGTGGTCGCCTTCGGCATCTCGACGGCGTCGGGCGTGCTGATGGCCAAGTTCATGAACCTCTTCTCCAAGGAGAAGATCAACCCGCTGATCGGCTCGGCGGGCGTGTCGGCGGTGCCCATGGCCGCCCGCGTCAGTCAGGTCGAGGGCCAGCGGGCCGACCCCGGCAACTTCCTGCTCATGCACGCCATGGGTCCGAACGTCGCGGGCGTCATCGGCACGGCGGTCGTCGCCGGCTTCTTCATCGCCATGCTGGGGTAGAGGCGCCCTCTAAGCCCCCTTGGGAGGGAAGCGGTCGTCCAGTGGCGTCCGGTCGTTGGGCGCGGCCAGGGCGGCGGCGACGCAAGCCTCCAGGCGCTCGCGGAAGCAGCCTTCCGAAAAACGCAGCGCGTTGGCGCGGCAGGCGTCCGGCGTGAAGGGCGCGGCCTCGTCCTCGAAGGCGCGGACGGCGGCGGCGATGGCCTCCGGGGTCTGCTCGTCGAAAAAGACGCCGGTCGGCGCCAGGCCCGGTTCGGGCGGCGGCGTGGCGGCGCCGACGATGGTCTCCATGGCGCCGCCGCCGCTGAAGGCGATGACCGGCGTGCCGCAGGCCTGCGCTTCCAGAGGCACGATCCCGAAATCCTCCTTCGAGGCGAAGAGGAAGGCGCGGGCGCGCTGCATGTGATCCTTCAGCACGGAAAACGGCTGGTGGCCCATCAGGGTGATGTTGGGCGCGCCCGCGGCGCTGGCGCGGATGCGGGCGGCGTCCGGGCCGTCGCCGATGACCACCAGCTTGCGGTCGGGCATGGATCGGAAGGCGCGGACGATGGTGTTGATGTGCTTGTAGGGCACCTGCCGGGAGGCGGCGAGGTAGAAATCCTCCTTCTCCACCTTCAGGTCGAAGCCGTCCACGTTGACCGGCGGATAGAGGATCGTCGACTCCCGGCCATAGAACTTGCGGACCCGGCGGGCGACGAAGTGGGAAATGCTGAGGTAGTGGTCCGGCAGATGGCCCATGGCGGCGTCCCACAGCCGCAGGCGGTGCAGCATGACGCGCGCCAGCCAGCCCTTCAGGCCCGTCCGCATGCCGGACTCGGCCAGATACTCCTCCTGGAGATCCCAGGCGTAGCGCACCGGCGAGCAGCAGATGCAGAGGTGCGTCTGGTCCGGTCCGGTGATGATGCCCTTGGCGACGGCGAAGGAGACCGACAGCACCAGATCGTAGTCGTTGAAGTTGAACTGCTGGATGGCCAGCGGGAACAGGCTGAGGTAGTGGCGGAAACGCTTCCGGGCGAAGGGCAGCTTCTGGATGAAGGAGGTGTGGACCGGGCGCCCTTGCAGGAAATGGCGCTGATCCTCGGGGACGAAGTCGACCAGGGAATAGACGTCCGCCTCCGGATAGATCCGGATCAGTTGTTCCAGAATACGCTCGGCGCCCGCGTAGGTGACGAGCCAGTCGTGGACCAGGGCAACCTTCATGACGCCTGCGCATCCTCCCGGGTTTTGGCGGCCTGAACCAGGCGGTGGATCATCTGTCGGAAGTCGGTCTGGGCGCGCCAGTCAAGGCGGGCCTCGGCCTCGCTCGGGTCACCGCAGCTGTAGTTGATGTCCGCCGGACGCAGGTAGGAGGCGTCGACGTCCACATGGTCGTGCCAATCCAGGTCCAACTCGCGGAACACGGCGTCCAGGAAGTCCTGAAGCGAATGGCTCTTGCCGGTGCAGATCAGGTAGTCGCGCAACTCGTCGGCCTGCAACATCCGCCACATGGCGTCCACGTAGTCGGGCGCCCAGCCCCAGTCACGGCTGATGTTGATGTTGCCCAGGCGCAGGCGTTCGCCGCTGCCGTTGGCGATGCGCACCGCCCCGTCGACGATCTTGCGGGTGACGAAACGGGCCGGGCGCAGCGGGCTTTCATGGTTGAACAGGATGCCCGAGCAGACGGCCATGCCATAGGCTTCGCGGTAGTTGCTGACCGTCCAATGCGCCGTCGCCTTGGCGATGCCGTAGGGGCTGCGGGGGCGGAACGGCGTGCCCGAGGTCGCCACCGTGTCGATGTCGCCGAAGCATTCGCTGGACCCGGCGTTGTAGAAGCGGGCGGGAAGCTTCATCAGGCGGATGCATTCCAACAGGTTGAGGACGCTGTTGGTGATGCTTTCGTGGGTTTCCATCGGTTGTTCGAAGGACAGCCCGACCGACGACTGGCCCGACAGATTGTAGATCTCGTCGGCCTCGCTCTCGCGCAGCGCCTTGTAGACGCTGCGAAAGTCGTTCGGGGCCATGGAGATCATCCGGATGCGGTCGCGAAGACCCAACCGCCGGAGATTGTTGAAGGGATTGAGCTCATGATCCCGGGACGTGCCGACGACGTCATATCCCTTTTCCAGCAGGAGCTTCGCGAGATAGGCGCCGTCCTGGCCGGAAATGCCGATAATCAACGCAACGGGCATGGGAACTCCAATCGCCTTTGGGCAGGGGCGGGGTCCGTGGTCGACCCTAGGCGGGTCAACCGTCCGGGGTCATCCTTCGCGGGTCAGCCTTCCGGGTTCAGGCGCTCCCGATGGCGCAGGACCGTCTTCAGGTCATGCTCCACCATTTCGCGGACCATCTCTTCCAGCGTCGTCGTCGCCGTCCAGCCGAGCGTCTCCCGCGCCTTGGCCGGATCGCCGAGGAGCAACTCCACCTCCGTCGGGCGGAAGTAGCGCGGGTCGACCTCGACCAGCAGGTCGCCGCTGGCGGCGTCGTAGCCCTTCTCGTCG
>CAZFRK010000286.1:3711-4357 GCA_964521375.1 uncultured Rhodobacterales bacterium | reverse complement strand
CACCCATCGAATCACAACCGACTGAAATCACTCAACTCTTTTCCGATCAGGCTCTTAGACGCTGAAGACCAGCGACGGCTGGAACGGTGGAATGGACCGGCACCTACAGGACAAGTGTGGACATACACGTGGAAACGCCTCCCCCAGCCATCGGCGGGGGAGGCGTTTTTTTTTCTTCTGCGCGGACGGATGCCCGTTAAGCGGCCGAAGTCCAGGCGGCGGCAAGGACGGGGTCCAACGCGTCGCGTTGTTCCGCCGTCAAAGACGTCTGCCCGGCGACGGACGGGCCAAAGACGGCCATGGCGGCGACCAGGGTTTCGACCTGTTGATGGTCCAGGTCATGAGCCGCGCCCGCCTGGATTGTTTCGATCCGATTGGCGCCGCCAGCGTACCACCCTTGAATCGTGACTTGCGATCCCCCCCCCAGAAGGTCGACACGCAGATCGTCGCCATACCGTTGGAACCACAAGCGGTCCGGCGTGATGACGTCCCCGTTCTCTTCCTCGAAAACAAGCCTGTCGGCGGCCCCGTCGTTGTCGACGATGGTCTCCACCCCGTCGCCCGCGGCCAACAGGTAGGTGTCGTCCCCACAGCCCCCGACCAGGCTGTCGTCTCCCGCCCCGCCGATCAGGGTGTCGCCTCCGGC
>CAZFRK010000286.1:0-3611 GCA_964521375.1 uncultured Rhodobacterales bacterium | reverse complement strand
CGGGCGCCCAAAGGTAGGTGTCGTCCCCATAGCCCCCGACCAGGCTGTCGTCTCCCGCCCCGCCGATCAGGGTGTCGCCTCCGGCCCCGCCGTCGAGGGTATCGCTCCCGGCCCCACCGATCAGGGTGTCGGCGTTGTCCCATCCCCGCAGGGTGTCGTTACCGTCCCCGCCCGTCAGTTCCAGGCCAACCGT
Source organism: uncultured Rhodobacterales bacterium (assembly GCA_964521375.1). Taxonomy (GTDB): domain Bacteria; phylum Pseudomonadota; class Alphaproteobacteria; order Rhodospirillales; family Rhodospirillaceae; genus CAZFRK01. The sequence goes on along the minus strand of CAZFRK010000286.1, from coordinate 3,418 downwards.
CGTCGGGTCGATGACCGTGCCGTCGTCCAGGCTCAGAGCGAAGTAGCGCAGGGACCCAATTTGGCTTCCCAGGGTCAACGTCTCGCCGGTCGGGACATGCGTCACCAGAAGATCGCTGTAACCGGTACGGGAGAACCGCAGTTCCTCCACCGTGACACCGCCACCGATACGCACGCCGTTGCTTCCAGAGCTGTCGAAGAGGACATCGTCGCCGTCGCCGGGCGCCCAAAGGTAGGTGTCGTCCCCATAGCCCCCGACCAGGCTGTCGTCTCCTGTGCTTCCAATCATTAAATTGGCTTCGTTCGTCCCCTGAACGAACCCCGAGCCGAGAATCGCGTTCGGCAGAGTTTCCGAGTATTTATCCAATCCAAGAGCCGGAAGCTTCGCCTGCGCCAAGGACTGAAACTCAAACAGGGTGCCCCCCATTTCAGGGAGAAGGCGCTTAATTTCATCAAAGACAAAAGCTATATATTTAATATCATTAATATTTTTTACATCGAAATTACTAGAAATATATGACGAAAGTCGATCAAATATGTCTTCCGTCGTGCAATTGAGGGATAGAACGTCGGACTGCCAATCAAGGCTCGCGTTCGGAAAGAGCGACGCCAAAGGACCTAGGACGAGGAGACGGTCGATCATTCCGTTCATAAGCCTCGACCAAGCCTGCTGCACGACGGGGAAACGACCCACCAAGAAATGCGAATCCCATGCAAAGCCTGCGGACGTTTCCCATGGAACGCCTGCAGACGGTTCCCATTTCGTCCCCATAAAGGCTTCCAGAGCCGCCAACCGCCTGGCGTCACCAACGGTAAGGCCGGAATCTGTCTCAAGTGCATCAACGCCAGCCCAACGGAACAAAATGGCTTCAAATTGGCTATAAGCATCTTGATAGGTAGTGCGATAATCAACCCACGCGATAACCATTTGCCGTAAAACGCTATCCTTAAGCATGGCGACAGACAGGGTATCGACAGAACCATATCCTCGCAGATTTGGAAGGGCCAATACCTGTTCCAGGGCGTCGGCGTCGAACGTCCAGTCATCCAGATCGCCGACGGCCGAGGTCAGCATCATGTCGCTGGCCAGCAGAACCTGCCCAATGGTGCCGAGCGAACCATCCACGCGGTAATACGTTGTCTTTGCGGTAACCCAATTCCCGTTGACGGATTGGCTGATGTTTTGCGCGGTAAGGTCAATCGACGCGATATTCAAATCATAAAGCGAGTGCAACTCCCCACTTTCCGTAATTCCATTGACATTTGCATCAACCCAAACGCTCAAGCCGGAAAACGCTGTATCCGCCGACGAAAGAACACCGTCCCCAGTCGAATCGAGTTCAGTGAGAGCGGAGAAGCCAACCGAGTCGCTTCCCGAGCCCCCGAACACCTCGTTCGCGCGCGTGATTAGGCCATCGCCGTCCAGATCACGCACCAACAGACCGTCACCGCCGCCGAACCAACCCGTTCGTTGAGCAAAACCATCACCATCCGTGTCGAATAGAACGTTACCATCAGCGAGAGCTGTCAATTCAAGTCCATCGCCGTCCAAATCAATAACAAGAGGATCGTACACTTGACTTGTTACAAATAAATTAGAGGCATCTTCCATGTAATCTCCGGATATAGATCCAGCTTCCCCACAAACTGAAGCAATCGCTGCCTGGAAGGCATCCAAAATATCTGTGCCAATATCATCTAAAAACCGGGATAGATTCAATGCAAAATAAAGAAAATCTTTTGACGGCTCCGCACCAAATTCAGCTGCGATATCATCAGCCGTATCGATAAGATCCTTAAGAAGAATAGTGGAAGCTTTTTCTACGTCAATATCGTCAAAAACATGAGATTTTTTAATACGATCACTCTCCATGCCAAGCATGTCTGGCCAATCAAATCCAAATAGAGACGTTATTTGCCCTATAGATCTTGTAATAACTCCATCAATGGCAGTCTCAACCGGAAGATTCATATCCGATACAGAATCTCTATAGCTTTGTTCTATTTGCTCTGAATTTGGCAGATTATATTCATTTTCGCCAATAATCTCTACATAATTTTTAAAATGATTCTGTGCTACAGGCACGAATAATTCATGATACGCGGCGATTCCCGCCGTTTTGTACCAATGATTTTTTACCATAAGCTGATACGCTCTTGTTTCATAATCATCGGATGTACTTCCCGTTACCATTAAAGCGTTATCGGCATATGTATCACCAAGATTTGATAAATACTGCCAACCTCCAATATAGTCTTTTCTAATACTATATTCTACAAGATCATCATACTGTTCTTTTGTCAGAACAACGGTCATGTACATTCTCCAGATACTATATTTAACATTTAAACTTTTTTCATTTATTATAAGTTAGCATAGAATGAAATTTCTCCTTTAATAGATTATCTACCTCTTCCCATTTATCGACGTATTTTGCCGAATACGAATAGCTCATTCCAAGATCCCCATATTCTGAATTAACCCGACAACCAGGAGAAGGAACTTTGTGGCGACAGGAAATTTCTATCCAATTTTTACCGCCCTTAATATATATTTTATTTCCAAAAGAGCTATTAACCTCTACATAATTCTCGAGTCCAAATGTTACTTTTTCCTTCTTCAAAATTCCTTTTTTTACATATCTATCAAGATTGCCTTTAATAAGATCCACATCTCCACCAATAGATGGATAAGAACTAAAAGTAACATAAACACGATCTCCGTGCCCTAGCTCCTTCCAGCGCGCGTCATCTTCCTTGTAATAGGGCCTGAGATCGGGGAGCAACATCGTCAGGTCGATGTAATCGACATGCGTCCGCCCCGATTTCGGCGTCGGCCAGTACCCATAGTAAGCCATCGCCCTTCCGTACATATAGCGGACCGGGATATCGAAATGCTTGCCCGCCAATTCTATCCGAACAACCCCTTCAGCCAGATTGCGCTCGCTGCGCCTCGGGCCACCGGTGCAAACGGACAGACCAAAGGCAAAAAGCGTAAAAAACGTCAGAGGCACCAATACAGGGCCTCGCAACAGTTTTTTTAGGACCCTGAAGCGCAGGAGCCCGAAACCAGCCATCTCCCCTCCCAAGCGTCCAATGCCCGCCCCACCCGTGAGACAAATTCTACCGAGACATAGACACCCAATAAGGGTGCCCTCGCGGGACTGCTGTCAACCGAAATTTTGTCAATTCCTTCTCACTCTCCTATGGCGACGCCTTACAAACAGTATAGTTAGTCATGCCAAACTAAAAAAGATTCGTGCAATACGGCCACTCCATCGATTCCATTGGACATTTTCGTCCAATTCGGCATCTTCCATGCTCGAGGATATCCCCGTGAACGTTTTGGACGCATCCCGTGACGACAGGCGGTTCGGTAGAGCACAGTCCGACACACCCTTAGAGCCTGATCGGAAAAG
>CAZFRK010000285.1:0-4393 GCA_964521375.1 uncultured Rhodobacterales bacterium | reverse complement strand
GATCGCCGTCGGCATCGACCGCCTGCGCGCCGAGATGGAGCGTACCGGCGCCCGCACGGTCGGCGAATTCCTGCATCGACGGCGGCAAGACCTCTATCTGGACGGACGGCACGAAGCGACGCCCGGCGTCCGCACCCGCCTGCGCCCGGAAACGGGAGAAGGGGCGCGCGGGGACGGCTACGACTTCTATCCCGGTCGCGCCCTGCTGGAGGAAGAATTCGACGCCATCCTGGACGCCCAAGGCCGCTTTCACTCCGCCCTTCTGACCGCCGAGGTGAAGGAGCGCCTGCATGAGATCGTCTTCTACCAGCGCCCCCTGAAGGAGCCGCGCATCGGACGCTGCACCTTGCTCGGCACCGAAGAACGCCTGCCGAAGGCCCACCCGCTGTTCCAGACACGACGCCTGCTGGAAGAGATCAACGCCCTGGAAGTGGTGTTGCCCGGTCAGGTCGCCCGCCGCCTGACGCTGGAAGAACGCGACAAGGTCTTCCTGAAGCTCCGCGACGCACAAACGGCGTCTTTCTCCGCCCTGCGCAAGCTTTTGAAGTTGGACCCGGCGGCCCGCTTCAACAAGGAAAGCGAGAACCGGACCAAGCTTCTGGGCGACGAAGTCAACGCCCAGATGAGTCACAAGACCCGCTTCGGCGCCCGCTGGCGTCACCTGTCGCCGGAGGACCAATGGGCGGTCCTCTCCCGCCTGCGTGACGAGGAGAACGAAGATGCGCTCCTCCATTGGCTGACGACGGAGCAAAAACTGACGGACGATCAGGCCGCCGCCGTCGCCGCCGTCCATCTGCCCGAAGGCTTCGGCCGCCTGGGACCGACCGCCACCAAGGACCTGATCGCGGCCATGAGGGACGAGGTGCAGGTCTACAGCGAGGCCGTCGAGAAAATGGGCCTGCACCACAGCGATTTCCGCACCGGCGAGGTCTTCACCGACGACAAGGGCCATCCGGCCCTGCCCTATTACGGCCTGCCGTTGGAACGCCACATCCTGCCGGGCACCGCCGACCCCGACGACCCGCTGGAGGAACGCATCGGGCGGCTGACCAATCCCACCGTCCATATCGGACTGAACCAGCTGCGGCGCACGGTCAACGCCCTGATCCGCGCCCTCGGCATGCCCCGGGAGATCGCCGTCGAAATCGCCCGCGAGCTTAAGCTGAGCGAAGAGGAAAAGAAAAACCGGGCGACCGAAAACACCGCCCACCGCAAGGAGGCCGAAAAGCGGTCCGAAAAGCTGCGCGAGATCGGCCAGCCCGACACCGGCGCCAACCGCGCCATGTTGCGCCTGTGGGAAGAGCTGGACGCCGACAACGTCCTGGACCGCCGCTGCGTCTATTCCGGGGAACAGATCTCCATCGGCATGCTGTTCAACGGGTCGGTGGATGTCGATCACATCCTGCCGTTCTCCAAGACCCTGGACGATTCCAACGCCAACAAGATCGTCTGCCTGCGCGAGGCCAACCGCCTCAAGCGCAACCGCGCCCCCTATGACGCCCAAGCGGATTTCGAGGCCCGCTACGGCGCCCAGGCGTCCTGGCAGGCCATCGCCGAGCGCGCCGCCAAGCTGCCAAAAGGAAAGCGTTGGCGGTTCGAACCCGACGCCATGGACCGCTTCCTCGACAACGACGGCTTCCTGGCCCGTCATCTGGTCGACACCCAACATCTGTCGAGGTTGGCGCGGGAGTACCTGGTCAGCCTCTACCCCGAAACCGGGGAAGGATCGAGCCACGTCTGGGTCTCCCCCGGTCGCATGACGGAAATGGCCCGCCGCAAGCTGGGCCTGAACAGCCTTCTGCCGGATCATAATTTCGGCGGCGGCGCCGATCAGGCGAAGAATCGCCTGGACCACCGCCACCACGCCATCGACGCCGCCGTCGTCGCCATTCTCGACCGCCGCCTTCTCAACGAGGTCGCCAGGGTGTCCGGTCGGGAGGGCGCCGAGGGCCGCGAGCGGGTCGATATCCCGCCGCCGTGGGACGGCTTCCGCGAGGATCTGCGGCGCTCCATCACCGCCATCACAGTCAGCCATCGCCCGGACCACGGCAGCGCGGCGAAAGCGGGCTTGCCCAAGGGACGCGACCAAACCGCGGGCGCCCTGCACAACGATACCGCCTATGGCCTGACCGGCGAGACCGACGCCAAGGGAACCCCCATCGTCGTCCATCGCGTGCCCCTGCTGGCGCTGAAGCCCGCGCATCTTGACGTGACATCTCCCTACGGCGTCCGCGACCCCGACCTGAAGGCCGCGCTGGCCGACGCCGTCTCCGGCCTGACGGGCAAGGACGCGGAAGCGGCCCTGCGGCGCTTCCCGACCCACGGACCGCTCTGTTATCGCGGGGTCCGGCACGCGCGGGTGGTGGAGCCGCTGAACGTCATTCCCATTCGCGACCGCCAGGGACGGCCCTACAAGGCCTATAAGGGCGACAGCAACTACCGCTACGACGTCTGGGAATTGCCCGACGGCAAATGGAAGGGGGAGATCCTCTCCATGTTCGACGCCCACCGGCCCGACTGGACCTCCGCCGTTCGGGCCGCCTGTCCGACGGCGCGCAAGGTTCTCAGCCTCCACCGCGACGACGTTCTGGCCATCGAGCGTGAAGAGGGACGACGGGAATTGGTACGGCTTGTGAAGTCGACGGAAAAAAGACTTACCTTCGCCCCGCTGAACGAAGGCGGCAGCCTAAAGAAACGTGATGCGGACCATTCCGACCCGTTCAACTACATCAATATTTCGCCCAATAGCCTGAGGACACAGAAGGCCCGCCAAGTGCGCATCGACGAATTGGGCCGCGTCCTCGACCCCGGCTTCCCGGCCCGCAAGACCCGCCGCCGCACCCGACCGAAGGCGTCGGAATAAGGGCGCGGGCCGCATGGATCGCATCGTCGACATCGCGACCGACGGGCGTCACCTTTCCGCCCATCGGGGTTTCCTGGTGGTTTCGGAGGATCGGGAAGAAGTCGGACGCGTTGCCCTGGACGACGTCGCGGCGGTCATTGTTCATGCCCATGGCGTGACCTGGACCACGTCCCTGGTCGTGGCGCTGGCCGAACGTGGGGCCGTCATGGTGTTGTGCGCCAACAACCACGCGCCGGTCGCCGTCTGCCTGCCGCTTCAGGGACACCATGCCCAGAACGCGCGCCTACGCGCCCAATGGGAAGCAACCAAACCACTCGCCAAACAGCTCTGGCGAAGAGTGGTCGTGTCCAAAATTCAGTGGCAGCAGGCGATCCTGGTCGCCCACGGCAAAGAAGCGTCGGCCTTTTCGCTTCTGGCCCGAAAAGTCGGGTCCGGCGACCCGGAAAATGTCGAGGCGCAAGCCGCCCGCCGCTATTGGCCCCTCCTCATGGGAGAGTCCTTTCGCCGCGACCGGTCGGCGGAAGGCGCCAACGCTCTGCTGAACTATGGCTATACGGTCCTGCGGGCGAGCGTCGCCCGTGCCGTCGTCGCGGCCGGGCTCCATCCGTCCATCGGCATTCATCATGCCCACCGAGGCAATGCCTTCGCCTTGGCCGACGATTTGATGGAGCCGCTCCGCCCCCTCATCGACAGCCTGACGAGACGCCTGCTCGATTCGGGCCTGACCGGGGTCACGCCGGACGCCAAACGCGCCTATACCGGCCTGATCGCCTTCGACCTTCCCGGGGACCGCGGCACAACGACGGTCACGGGCGCGACCTTCCGCTCGGCTCAGACCTTGGCCGACAGCTTTGAGCAAAACCGCGCCGCCGCGCTGGTGCTGCCGCGACCGCCGACGGACCTGGAACTGGCCGGTCTGGAGGCCCTGGTGCCGTGAGCGCGTCTTTTTTGAGCGGGTATCGACTCATGTGGATTTTCGTCATGTTTGACCTGCCGGTCGACACGCGCGCTCACGCCCGTCAGGCAACCAAGTTCCGCGAGTTTCTGCTCGATCAGGGATTCGAGAAAAGCCAATTTTCGGTTTATGCTCGCTTCTGTAGCGGCAAGGAACAGTTCGAAACCTATATGCGGCGTATCGAGGCCAACCTACCGTCGCAAGGCGAGGTCCATGTCCTGACCTTTACGGACAAGCAGTATGAGAACATCGTTCGATTTTCCGGGCAACGCCGCAGGAAGCGTCGGAAAAACCCGGATCAGCTTGCGTTGTTCTGATCGCACGGGACGTTTTCCGGACCTTAGGCGGGCGCATAAGGCTTGCCGAAACAAGACCTTACGCGCCCATCTAGGATATCAGCTCAGAAATCGCGGTCCAACCGCAGCGCCGACGCTGCGTAGCAGGTCCTTGAGGTCAGGATATCAGCTCAGAAATCGCGGTCCAACCGCAGCTGAGCGCCCTCCTGCTGTCCTGCGGTCATAGGATATCAGCTCAGAAATCGCGGTCCAACCGCAGCATGAACCCCGTGAGCGGGC
>CAZFRK010000284.1:0-4395 GCA_964521375.1 uncultured Rhodobacterales bacterium | reverse complement strand
ACGCCGACAAGGAAGGCTTCCTGCGCTCGGAGACCTCGCTCATCCAGACCATCGGGCGGGCGGCGCGCAATGTCGACGGACGGGTCATCCTCTACGCCGACAAGATGACCAACAGCCTGACCCGCGCCATCGAGGAAACCAACCGCCGCCGGGAGAAGCAGCAGGCCTACAACGCCGAACATGGCATCACGCCGGAAACGGTGCGCTCGCGCATCGGCGACGCCCTGGGCGACGTGGCGGAACAGGATTACGTCACCGTCGATACGGGCGCGCTGGACGCCCCGCATCTGGTCGGCCACAACCTGCGGGCCACCATCGAGGACCTGGAAAAGAAGATGCGCGAGGCCGCCGCGAACCTGGAATTCGAGGAAGCCGCCCGCCTGCGCGACGAAAAACGCCGCCTGGAAGCCCTGGAGTTGGACCTTCCCGCCGGAACCTCCGGCAAGCGGCGGACGCCCAGCCCCTCGACGGCGGCGGGGACCAAAGGCCACAAGAAAACCCAGCGCGCCCGTCGGCGAAAAGGCCCCTAGAACGGTTTCCGCTCCCATGCGGTCGGGAAATCCGCTCTGCCCTTTCTTTCTAAAGCAAATACGTCGTCGCAGGCGAGTCCGCCTGCTCGGGATTTGCTCTAGAATCGCGCCTCCCTCGCGAAACGCGAGGCATTTCGGGACCAAACACCCCCGTTCGTACGCGAATGCAGTGGTTTTTCGCCGCCCAGACCTTGGCACGCGGATTGCTGTGCATTACCCGACAGAAACACTCCACATTCAGGAGCCTCAGGGATGCCTCTTCGTCTGCGTGCCCGGCCCAATGCCGGTATCGACCTTCAGTCCGTGGCCCAGGCCGTCGCCCGCAGCCATGCGATCATCGAATTCTCCATGGACGGCACCATCTTGACCGCCAATCAGACGTTCCTGGACACCATGGGCTATCGCCTGTCCGACATCCAGGGCAAGCACCACGGCATGTTCGTCGGCGAACGCATGCGGGCGTCGGACGCCTACGCGGAGTTCTGGCGGGCGCTGGGACGCGGCGAGGAGCAGATCGCGGAATTCCGCCGCCGCACCAAGGCCGGGGAGGTGATCTGGCTGCAGGCCAGCTACACCCCCATCCTGTCGTCCTCCGGCAAGCCCGAGAAGGTGGTCAAGATCGCCACCGACATCACGGCGCGGAAGATGCGGACCCTGGATCACGAAGGGCAGGTGCGCGGCATCAACGCCTCGCAGGCGGTGATCGAGTTCAAGCCCGACGGCACCATCCTGACGGCCAACAAAAACTTTCTCGACACCCTGGGCTATCGCCTGGACGAGATCCAGGGTCGACATCACCGCATGTTCGTCGAGCCGGACCTGGCCAAGAGCACCGCCTACGGCGACTTCTGGAAGGCGCTGGGACGCGGCGAGCCACAGACCGCCGAGTTCAAGCGGGTCGGCAAGACCGGACAGGAGGTGTGGATCCAAGCGACCTACACGCCGATCGTCGACGACCACGGCACCGTTCTGAAGGTGGTGAAGTTCGCCGTCGACGTCAGCGCGCGGGTGCGCGAACGGCACCGCCGCCTGTCGGTTCAGGCCGGTATCGACACCGCCTTGGCCAGCATCACGGACTCCCTGGCCGAGGCCAGCACCCAGGCGTCCGCCTCGGCCAGCGCGGCGCATCAGTCGTCGGCGGGCGTCCAGGCGGTCGCCTCCGGCACCGAGGAACTGTCGGCCTCCATCGGCGAAATCGGCCTTCAGGTCTCCTCGGCCCAGAAGATCGCCGGAGAAGCCGTCGGGCAGGCACGGGCCACCGGCGCCATCGTCGAACGCCTGTCCGATTCCGCCCAGCGCATCGGCGAGGTGGTCAAGCTGATCACCGACGTCGCCAGCCAGACCAACCTGCTGGCCCTCAACGCGACCATCGAGGCGGCGCGCGCCGGAAGCGCGGGCAAGGGTTTCGCCGTCGTCGCCAACGAGGTGAAAAGCCTCGCCAACCAGACGGCGCGGGCGACCGAGGAAATCTCCCAGCAGATCGCCGGGGTCCAGGAGACCACCCGCGACGCGGTGCGGGCCATCACGGCGATCACCGAGACGATCGACAGCATCAACGAAGTGTCGGCCAACATCGCCAGCGCGGTGTCCCAGCAGGAAGCCGTGACCCGGGACATTTCCGCCAACATGCAGGCCACCGCCCAGGCCGTCGACGAGATCAGCGGCAACGTGGCCCGCATCGCCGGTCTGACGGCGGAAATCGACGACGCCGCCGCCGATGTCAAGAAGCAGACCCACTCCCTTGTCGCCTGACGCAAGGCCCGCGCCGCTCCGGCCCAGCCCGGAGCAGTGCCTTGGGGGAGCGAGCGGTGGCACACAAGCGGTACGCCATGGGCCTCCCTAAAGGGGTCGGAAACCGATCAGGGTCATGTCGTCGCGGCGGGGTTCATCGCCGCGCCAGATGTCGAGGTCGTCCTGAAGGGCGTCCAACTGGGCCTTGATGGGCCGGCCCCGCACCTTGGCCAGCATCTCCCTCAGGCGCTTGCGACCCAGCAGGCGCTTCGGCTCGCCGCCCATGTGGTCGGGAATGCCGTCGGTGATCATGTAGAAGGTCATGCCCTCCTCGACGGGGATCACGTGATCCTCGAAGGGGCGGGTCGGCGGCAGGCTGGCGTACCCCAGGCTGGCGCGGGTGCCCTTGATGTCCTTCGGCACGCCGTCGGTTCCGGTGTAGAAGAGCGGCAGGTTGGCGCCCGCGTAGGTCACGGTCCGGGCATCCGGGTCCCAGACGCAGATGGCGGCGTCCAGCCCGTCGTCGCTTTCCGCCTCCGGGTGGTCCTGGCGCAGGCGGGCGCGCACGATGGCGTCCAGTTCGGCCAGCACCTCGGACGGGCGGACGCCTTCCCGTTCATGCAGGACGCGGTCGAGCGCCGAGGCGGTGACCAGGGTCATGAAGGCGCCCGGCACGCCGTGACCCGTGCAATCGACGATCATCAGGAAGGACTTGCCGCCGATACGGTCGAGCCAGAAGTAGTCCCCACCGACCACATGCAGCGGCTCCCAGCAAACGTGTATCTCGCGCACCGCGTCGCCCAGGGCGTTCTTGTCGGGCAGCAAGGCCGTCTGGATGCGCCGCGCGTATTGGATGCTTTCGACCAGCAGGCGGTTGGCGCGGTCGAGGTCGCGATGCGCCTCGTCCAGACGAGCGAAGGCCTGTTCGGTCTCTTCCTTTTCCTCCGCCAGGGCGCTGTTGGCGGCCTCCAGCTCATGGGTGCGTTCGCGTACCCGGTCTTCCAGATCGCGGGTCAGGGCCTGAAGGTCGGCCTCGGCCCGGTCGCGTTGCTCCAGGCCGCGCTGGAAAGCCCCCAGCAGATGATTGAAGGCCCGCACCAGAAGCCCCAGTTCGTCGCGCTGGTGGCCGCGCGGCATGACCAACACTCCGGCCCCCGGCGCGTCCGGGCGAACCTGGGCGATAGCGCGCGACAGACGCAGCAGGGGACGGGTGATCATCACCGTGAAGACGGCCACCACGATGACGCAGACGATGACGGCGCGCAGGACGCCGAGCGTGGCGTTGATCGCCGCCCGATCCAGGAACCGCCGCCCCAGGACCCCGGCGGACAAGGTCAGGTCCAGGGCCCCGACTTCCTGCATCGGCAGGACGCCGTCGTCATAGATCAGCGGGACGCGGTAGACCGTGACGTCGCCGAACAACATGCGCGACAGCGTGCCGCCGTTCTCCTGTTCGGCCGCGCCCCCCTCCGCGCCCGCGCCCCCCTCCGCGCCCGCGCCGTCATCCGGCGCCGCCGCGCGGTCGGCCTCGGCCAGCCGGGTGCCGAAATTGTCGCGGATGCGAACAGTGGCGACGGTCTCCCGCCGCATCAAGCCGTCGGCGACCTGCTCCGCGAGGTCGGGACTGAGCTGATAGGCGGCCTCCACCGCCGAGCCGCGCACCATGTCGATGGTCTGGCGGGTGGAGGTGACGACCTCCCGCCGCATGTCCCGCCAATCGTAGAAGAGTTCGGCCAGACCGCCGAGCAGACCGACGAACAGCACCACGCCCAGGGTCGCCAGCGCCTGCTTGAGGGTCAGGGATTGCGCCCAGCGCACCCCGCCGCCGCTCAGGGCGCCCGCGTCGGCCCCCTGGCTCGGTTGGTCCGGCTGGTCCGGGCGGCGGGACGGGTCCGTGGATGCCTGGGTCATGCCGCCGCGCCCCCGTCAGGCCAGATGCATGACGGTGTTGCAGCCCGCCGCCTTGGCCTGATAGAGCGCCGTGTCGGCGCGCCGCAACAGGCTGTCCAGCGAGGCGTCGCCCCCATCGAAGGCGATGACGCCGAGCGATATGGTGACGCGCGCCGCGCCGTCGGCGACGGGAATGCGCAGGGCCTCGGCCGCGGCCCGCAGACGCTCGGCCAGGGCCAACGCC
>CAZFRK010000283.1:0-4406 GCA_964521375.1 uncultured Rhodobacterales bacterium | reverse complement strand
GCGTGACCGAGGCCAATTTCGTCCTCGGCCCCAACGCCAAGCAGGCCGACCGCCATATCCACGAGGTGGACGAAGCCGCCAAATACTCCTTCCTGAAGGCCCCGCGGTGGCGCGGCCACGCCATGGAAGTGGGTCCGCTGGCCCGCTACGTCATCGGCTACGTCCAGGGCAACCCGGAGTTCAAGGAGCCGGTGGACAAGCTGCTGCGCGACCTGGACGTGCCCTTGCAGGCGGTCTTCTCGACCCTGGGCCGCACCGCCGCGCGCGGCCTGGAATGCCAGTGGGCGGTGGACAAGCTTCAGGCCTATTACGACAAGCTGATCGCCACCATCAAGGCGGGCGACAGCGCCACCGCCTCGGTGGAGAAGTGGGAGCCCCAGACCTGGCCGACGGACGTCAAGGGCGTCGGCTTCACCGAGGCCCCGCGCGGCGCGCTGGGCCACTGGGTCCACATCAAGGACACCAAGATCGCCAACTATCAGGCCGTCGTGCCGACCACCTGGAACGGCAGCCCGCGCGACGCCGCCGGCAACATCGGCGCCTTCGAGGCCAGCCTGATGAACACTCCCATGGCGGACCCCGAACTGCCGCTGGAGATCCTGCGCACCATCCACTCCTTCGACCCCTGCATGGCGTGCTCGACCCACGTCATGGGACCGGACGGAGAGGGTGTCGACGTCAAGGTCCGCTGAGACCGGCCGCAACGGGAGAAACGCCATGAGTTACGATAGCCGTGAATCGGCGCTGGAACTCGAAGACCACCACGAGGTGCGGCCGAGCATTTACGTCTACGAGGCGCCGGTCCGCATCTGGCATTGGATCAATGCCCTGGCCATTACCGTGCTGTCCGTCAGCGGTCTGCTGATCAGCTACCCCCTGCCCAGCGTCGAGGGCGAGGCGACCGTCAACTTCCTGATGGGCTACGTGCGCTTCGTCCATTTCGCCTCCGGCTATATCCTGGCCGTCGGCCTGCTGGGGCGCCTCTATTGGGCCATCGTCGGCAATCATCACGCCCGCCAGTTGGTGACCCTGCCGGTGTGGAAGAAACAGTGGTGGGCGGACATGCTCTACATGGCCCGCTGGTACTTCTTCCTGGAGAAGGACGCCCGCAAGTTCACCGGCCACAACCCCCTGAGCCACGTCGCCATGGTGCTGGTGTTCCTGGTCGCCCTGTTGGTGATGGTCTTCACCGGCTTCGCCCTCTACGCCGAGGGCAAGGGCATGGACAGTTGGGTCCACGGCGTCTTCGGCTGGGTCATCACGCTGGCCGGGAACACCCAGAACCTGCACACCATCCACCATGCCGGAATGTGGACCCTGCTGCTGTTCGTCATGGTTCACATCTACACCGCCGTGCGCGAGGACATCATGTCCCGCCAGACCTTGATCTCGACCATGGTCAACGGCATCCGCATCTTCAAGGACGACCGCCCCTAGGGGCGGTTGGGGAAGCCGCGCCATGGTCGACCTGGACAGTGAACTGACGGACGCCCCCTTCCACACGCTGATTCTCGGCATCGGGAACCTGCTGTGGGCGGACGAAGGCTTCGGCGTGCGCTGCGTGGAGGAGCTTCACCGCGCCTTCGAGGCGCCCGACGGCGTGCGCATGATGGACGGCGGGACCCAGGGCCTCTATCTGGTCCAATACGTCCAGCGGGCGGCCAACATGCTGGTCTTCGACGCCATCGACTTCGGCGACGCCCCGGGCACCCTGCGCGTCCTGCGCGGCGACGAGGTTCCCCGCTTCATGGGGGCCAAGAAGATGAGCCTGCATCAGACCGGCTTCCAGGATGTCCTGGCCGCCGCCGGGCTGATGGGGTCGGTGCCCGCCAATCTGACGTTGATCGGCATCCAGGCCGAGGAACTGGAAGACTGGGGCGGGTCCTTGCGTCCGGCCATCAAGGCCCGCATGCCCGAGGCCCTGGCCCTGGGCCTGGAGGAACTGGCCGCCTGGGGCGTGGCGCCGACGCCGCGCGCGGCGCCGCTGGCCGGACGCGACGGGCTGGTCGGTCACGACATGGATCTGGCGGGCTACGAACGCCGCCCGCGTCCCCTGGCCGGGAGCGTCGGCTGATGTGCATCGGGCTGCCCATGAAGCTGATCGAGGTGCTGGACGACGGCGCCGCCGCCCTCTGCGAGTCACGGGCCGGGGCGACGGAGACCATCGACCTGTCCCTGGTCGGGCCGCTGATCCCCGGCGCCTGGGTCCTGACCTTCATGGGGGCCGCGCGCTCGGTCCTGGAGGAGGCCGAGGCGCTGCTGGTCGCCGATGCCCTGGAGGCCCTGGTCGTCGCCGCCGAGGGCGGCTCCGTCGATCACCTCTTTTCCGACCTGATCGACCGCGAACCCCAGTTGCCGCCGCATCTGCGCCCGAAGGCCGCCGAATAGGCGTCCCGTTTCGTGACCCGTCGGTGAAGCCCCGAAGGGTCGCCAAGCAAACCGCAAGCGAGGATACCCCCATGCACGGACCCATGCCGCTCGACGCCTTCGCCGCCCTTCGTCCCGGCGCCGCGACCCTGACCGAACACCTGACGGCGGCCGGGGCCGACGATCCGCGCACCGCCGCCGCCGTGCGCGGCGTCCTGGAAGAGGCGCGGAACGCCCTGGCGGCGGCGCGGGACGGTCGGCCCACCGCCGTTCCCATCGACCACCTGTCTCCGGCGGGGCTGACCTTGTTGGCCGAGGTCCTGGGCGAGGGCGAGGTGAAGGCCAAGGTGCGCCAGTCCAGCCGCGACCTGCGGGTGCAGGAATCCGTCCTGCCCGGTTTGTGGCGCATCCTGGACGGCGAGCGGGAGCAGTTGGAGGCCGCCGACGTGCCCTCGGTCCTCCGCCGGTCCATCGCCGCCCTTCCGTTGGGCGTGGCCATGCCCGACCCGGCGCCGGACGGCACCATGAACGTCCGGCCGGTGATCGGCGAACTGGACGACGCGGTCCGCGCCTACGAGGCCGATGGCACGGAAAAGGAAATCAACCTGACGCTGATGCCCATGTCCGACGTCGACCTCCTGGTGCTCGACATGGCGCTGGGCCTCGGGCCGGTGTCGATCATCTCCATGGGGTACGGCGATTGCCGTATTCACGCGGGGGCTTGCCGTCATACCTGGTCGGTGCGGTTCTCCAACACCGAGGGCAAGCAGATCCTGCATACCGTCCAGGCTGGAGACGTGCCGGTGGCGGCCCGGGCCACGGCGGAGGACATGGGAGAGTCCATGGACCGCCTGGGGGACATCCTGGACAGTCTGTTCACATCATGAAGACCCTGGAAGCCGCCCCGGCCCGCCGCCTGGAGGCCTTGATCGACGTCTTTCGGGCCGCCGACGCCCGCATGGCGGATCTGCCCGTGTACAACCCCGCCCTGGCCGTCGAGGGACGCGGCTTCGGTCCTTACGAGGACATGCTTTTGGGCGTGCTGCTGACCCCCTGGTGCATGAACCTCGTTCTCCTGCCGGGGGAAGGGGGCGGCTGGCCGTCCCTGGCCGAAGGCACGGAAACCGACCATGCCCTGCCCCGCGGGACGGTTCGTTTCGTCACGGCGCGCCACGACGGACCGGGCGACTACCGCATGTGTTCCCTTTTTTCGCCGATGTTCCAATTCGCCGACATGGAGGCCGCCCAGGCCACCGCGGACGCGGCCTTGGCGGAAGTCTTGACGGCCCCCGAACCGGCGTCCGTCCCGGAGCCGGAGCCGCCGCGCGCGGTCAGCCGCCGGGACCTCTTCCGTCGGCGGGCGGGCTAGCCATGCGAGACCGCCTGACCATCCGCGCCCGTCGTGTCGAAGGCCGCTTTTCCGGAGTGTCCGTGACTTCCGGACGACGTGTCACGGTGACCGAGGGATTGCGCGGCCAGCCCGTGGACCGGGCCTTGATGTTCCTGCCCATGATCTTTTCCCTCTGCGGTCGGGCGCAGGGGATCGCCGCCGCGCGGGCGGTGGAGCAGGCCCTGGGCCGCGCCCCGGACCCCGCCGTCGAGGCGGCGCGGCGGCTGATTCTCGCCGCCGAGGCCTTGCAGGAACTCTGGACGCCGGTGTTCCTGGACTGGCCCGGCGTGCTCGGGGAGGCGGCGGACGCCGCCTCGGCCCGGTTGCTGCGGCGGGCGTTGGACCCCTTGTGGAGCGGCTGTTCCCTGGTCGAGGTGGACCGCGTCCTGCTGGCGCTCGACGCCTTCACGCCGGGGCTGGATAACGACGGCATGGCGGCGGTGGGGCGGTTCGCCGCCCGCGACCGCACGCCCGCCGGGGCCATGGTGCGCCGCCTCCTGGATGGCGGGTTGGCCGGGTTCGGTGGCTCCAACGTGCCGCCGCTGCCCATGGCGGCGGACCTGTCGGGCCTGTTGGCCGGGGACGCGGACGGCCTGTCGCGGGCCGCGCCGCTTTGGGGCGGGACGACCGCCGAGACGGGGCCGCTGGC
>CAZFRK010000282.1:0-4407 GCA_964521375.1 uncultured Rhodobacterales bacterium | reverse complement strand
CCCCAGGTCGTTCATCAGGTAATCGACGGCCGGAATGGCCTGCTGGTTCGGCGCGGCGCCGGTGTAGAAGACGTTGCGCGAGCTTTCCTCGCCCTCGTACTGGACGGGGTAGAACAGCAGGCCGTTCAGTTCCTCGACGACCGGCAGGACCGACTTGCGGGACACCGACGTCCAGCAGCCGAAGATGGCGGCGACCTTGTCCTTTTCGATCAGCTCGCGGGTCTTTTCGGCGAACAGCGGCCAGTTGGAGGCCGGGTCGACGACCACCGGCTCCACCTGCTTGCCGAGCAGGCCGCCCTTCTTGTTCAGATCGTCGATCATCATCAACATGGCGTCCTTCAGCGTGGTTTCGCTGATCGCCATGGTGCCGGAGAGGGAGTGCAGGATACCCACCTTGATGGTGTCGGCGGCCCAGGACGGAAGGGTAACGGCCATGGTACCGGCGACGGCGGCGGCACCGATGGCGAGGTTGCGCAGGGTCTTCTTCATCGGGAAAATTCCTCGCGATGGTTGGTCGAGACGCCTGTTTCCTAGGCAGAATGCGTGCCATCTTGAAAATCCCGGACAAATAGTTGAAATAACATCATTTTTCGGGCGGAAAAGGAGCGGAAAAGAAGACCTTTCGCCCACCCTTCCGGCACGCCTTGCGCAATCCAAGGGCAGAAACGACGAATGGATAACAAGCAGAAAAACACCATCAAACAAATGGACAGTGTCAAATCGAGGCGCTAAAGACGGATAGTCAGATCCCTCACCCGACATCGTCTTGATTGTTTCTACTTTTTATCCAGAGGGGACCCATGAGACGGCGCATTCTTGTGGTCGAAGACGACGGCGCCATCCGCGAAATGATCGCCGCCATCCTACGGACCGACGGCCTGACCGTGGACACCGTCGCCAGTGGCACGGCCATGACCGAAGCCCTGGAAACGACGCCCTATGACCTGCTGCTGCTGGACCTGGGCCTGCCCGACGGCGACGGCCTGGACCTCGCCCGGTCCCTGCGGGAACGGTCACGGCTCGGCATCATCATCGTCTCCAGCCGCGACACCCCCGACGACCGGGCGACGGGCCTGGAAATCGGCGCCGACGACTACGTCACCAAGCCGTTCTTTCCCCGTGAACTGGCTGCCCGCGTCAAAAACGTCCTGGACCGCACGGCGGGACCTTCGCTGCCCTTTTCGGACGGCGCCGAGGTCCTGGGCCACTGGATATTGGATCGCGACAACCGCCGCGTCGTCTCCACGGAGGACGGGCGCGACGCCGGTCTGACGCGGGCGGAATTCGATCTTCTGGCGGCGCTGGCGGCCCATCCCGGCGACCTCTTGACCCGCGAGGATCTGGCCAAATACGTCCCCGACCGCCGCGCCGACGGCCCCGGCGAGAGCGGTCGCGCCGTCGACATCCTGGTCAGCCGCCTGCGAAAGAAATTGGGCGCCGACAAGATGATCGAGACCGTGAGGGGGCACGGCTATCGGTTTGGGGTCGCCGCGCGACGCTGACCGCCTCGCCCGGGCCCCTTCGGTTGGCGACGTCCGGGAGGTCCGCCTCACCTGTCTCCGGTCACAGAAAAATGCCCGCCACGGCGCCGGTCATCATGGTGGCCAGCGTGCCCGACAGGATGGATTTCAAACCCAGGTTGACGATTTCCGCCCGCCGTTCGGGAACCATGGCGGACAGACCACCCAGCATGATCCCCAGCGACGCGAAGTTGGCGAAGCCGCACAAGGCATAGGTCAGAATCAGGCGGGATCGCTCCGACAGGGCCTCCGGCGCCTTCGACAGGTCCAGGTAGGCGACCAGCTCGTTCAAGACCATCTTGGTCGCCATCAAGGTCCCGGCGGCCTCCGTCTCCGCCCACGGAATGCCCATCAGCCACGTGAGCGGCGACAGCCCCCAGGCCGCCATGCGCTGCAAGGACAGGGGCACGCCCCCCATGTCGGGCAAAAGCCCCAGGATCTGGTTCACCAGATCGACCAGCGCCACCGACACCAGAAGCATGGCGACAATGCCTAGAAGGAGATTCAGGCCGTCCATGGTGCCATGGACCAATGCCTCCATGGCGGTGTCGTGTTCGGACACGTAGGCCAGCGGGTTTTCCTCCACGAGGGCAATCCCCGGAGGGTCGGTCGGTGGCACCATCACACGGGCGACCACGATACCGGCGGGGGCCGAGATCAGCGACGCGGTAACGATATGCCCGACCGGATCGGGTACCACGCCCTGCAGGAAGGTGGCGTAAAGGACCATGACCGTCCCGGCGATGGTCGCCATCCCGACCGTCATGACCAGGAACAGGTCGGCCCTCGGCATCCCGCGCAGGTAGGGCTTCACCACGAGCGGCGCCTCGACCATGCCGACGAAGACGTTGGCCGCCGAGGCCACGCCCGCCGCCCCGCTCAGCCCCAGGCTCCGACTCAGAACCCAGGCGAAGCCGCGCACCACCCACGGCAGGACACGCCAATGAAACAGCAAGGTCGTCAGGGCGCCGATCACCAAGACCAGCGGCAAGGCGCGAAAGGCCAACACGAACCCGGCGCTCGGCCAGGATTCCTCGAAGGGCAGCGGCGCGCCGCCCAGGTAGCCGAAGACGAAGCTAGTTCCAGCCTCCGTCGCCTGTTGCAGCGACAGAACCACGTCGTTCAGCGCCACGAAGACCAGACGCACGGAGGGGATCCCCAAGAGCAAGGCCCCCAAGACCAATTGCAGCAGGACCCCGGCCCCGATCACCCGCCAGGGCGGACATCGCCTGTTCTCGCTGATCAGCCACGCCAGACCCAGAAAAGCCGCCACGCCGACGGCGCCCTGAATGCCCGCCATCCTCCGTCCCCCGCCCTTTGCCTGTCCCGTCGCGGCAGTCTAGCCGTCCTTCGCGCCGCGCTCCACCGCGCGCCAATCCTTCAGCAGCGCGATCCCTTCGACCACCAGGCGGGTCGCCGCGTCCGCGTCGACGGCGCCCGCGGCCTCCCACGCCTTGCAGGCATCCCGCAGGCGCAGGAGACCATACCCCCCTGCCGCCCCCGCCAGACGATGGGCGACGGCCGCCACGGTTTCCCCACCCTTCTGCTCCCTTTCGGCGTCCCGCAGTCGCTCCAGGCCGCTGACCAGCGCGTTTTCTGACAGACCGATCAGTCTATCCATTTCCGTCGCCGGAAGCATGGCGGCCAAGTCGTCCAGATAGGCGGGGTCGAACGGCACGCTGTCTTCCCAGCCGCCGCCGCTGTCCTGGGCCTCCGGCTCTCCCGCCACGCCGCCCCGGACATCCTGGCGTAAGACCGGTTCCATGCTGTCCAGGGCCTTACGCAGGGCGGCCCGCAGTTCCGTCACCAGGACAGGCTTGCCGACGACCGCCCGAATGCCGACCTCGTCGCAGGCGGCGCGGTCCTCTGGCATCAGATTGGCCGTTACCGCCAGGACCGGAGGCCCCTCCCGTCCCCTTAGGCGGCGCGCGAACTCGAGCCCCGACAGGCCCGGCAGACGCAGGTCGGTCAGCACCAGATCCACCTCCGTCCCGGCCTCCAGGACGGCCAGCCCGTCATGAGCCGAGCCGACCGCGTGGACTTCGTGCCCATCGCGGCGCAGCAGGCCGTCCAGGATCTGCCGGTTGACCGGCTCGTCCTCGACCACCAGCAGGCGCAAGGGCGGCAGAGGACCGGCGTTGTCCTGCTCCTCCAGACGCTCCGCCGCCGTGGTGAAGGTCAGGTCGATGGTAAAGGTCGCGCCCTGCCCGGGCAAACTCTCGACGGCGATGGTGCCGCCCATCCCTTCGATCAGGCGGCGCGAGATCGCCAAACCCAGTCCGGCGCCGCCATGCTCTCCCGTGCCGTCGCTCAATTGGCTGAACGGCTGGAACAGGCGGTCGCGGCCCTCCAACGGCAGTCCGATCCCGGTGTCGGAGACGGTAAAGCGCAGGGAGACGTGGTGATCGTCACGATGGGTCACCTGAACGGCGATGGAGACCGAGCCGGTCTTGGTGAATTTGACGGCATTGCCCAGCAGGTTGAGAAGAACCTGCCGCAAGCGCGCCGCGTCGCCGTGCAGATGACGCGGCAATCGCGGATCCAGCGAGACGCGGAAGGCCAACCCCTTGCGGTCGGCGGCCTGTCTCATCAGGACGGCCAGGGCATCCACCAACGCCGCCGGGTCGAAATCGCGCCGTTCGAAGGTCAGCTTCCCGGCTTCGATGCGCGAAATATCCAGCACGTCTTCCAGCAGTTCGCCCAGCGCCGTCCCCGACGCCTGGATGGTCTGGACGTAATCCTTGGCCTGGGCCTCCATGTCGTGGCCGCGCAGAAGCTCGGCCATGCCGACGATGCCGTTCAAGGGCGTGCGCAGTTCGTGGCTCATCATGGCGAGGAATTCGGTCTTGGCCCGCGTGGCGCTTTCCGCCTGATCCTTGGCGGCGCG